>JAMPEL010000001.1:55165-156329 GCA_023665185.1 Roseburia sp. | reverse complement strand
AGAAGATTGCAAGATTATTCGATGAAAATTTTTGGGTGACGCAATGACGAAGTCAAGAAAAAACTTGCCGGAAGACGAGGAGCAGGGAAATAGGATGCAGGCAAAAAATGTAAGGTATTGAAGTTTACCGTAGCATGACGATAAATCTCAATACCTTACAAGTTCAAGAGGCTGTCTAAGAAGTTCCCGAATATGAGAAATCACCCCTGACAAAGTGCATCCTGAAGTGAAATCATTAAAATAGGACTTGTTAGACAACTCCAATATTACTTCAAAATGACTTTACGGGAAGTACCATCAGAATACTTGACAATATTGACACCTTTCTGTGTCTGTGGCAAACGAACACCATCCACAGAATAAATGCCTGTCACTTCTTTTCCATTCTCACCATTCATGTCATCCATCTCAATGCCTTCGATACCAGAAACAACAGATGCAGCCTGATAGTAAGCGTCAAGCTCATCCTCGCTGATGATTATCCAACGCTGAGTAGTAGCAGAGTTGGAGAAATTGAAGTTTGCCACGGAGTTAGTACCATAACCTGTGCGGCTGCCATATGTACCCGCCTGCAATGACTTATTGCCATTACTGTTCCATGTAAACCAATAGCCATAGGTTTTGAACGTGTCACCGGTATTTCCGAACTCCACATCCACTCTACCCGGGAGCAACTGGAAGTTTTCAGTAGCCGAAGGATTTGCCTTTGTGGCAAGAGTGACAGTTGTACCAGAAGAAGAATGAGTCATATATTTTCCGGACATCACATTCTTGAAACGATAATATCCTGATGCCGGCACATATTCAATATACCATGCAGCAGAGTCATTGACCGTCTCAAAAGGTCTCCATCCCATAGCGGTAGAACTGCGCTGATAAAGGAAACCTCCATCATAAAGTCCTCTGTCGACACTCTCGCTAACGATATAATACTTCTTTTCCTCATCATGAGTGTAAGTATAGCACGGCAATCCGTTTGTATATGAAGATGTAGGGCAAAGACCATCCTCACAAAGATACTCCGTAAGCAGCGCATTCGCAAAATAGAGCAACTTGCTGCCACTATCCTCATGAGCACCATTAATACCATAATTCAACAATGTAGAAGTGCCACCATTAGCGTGAGTGGCCCACATATGTGTGCCGTCGCCAGTAACACGAACCTCATTGTTGGAAGTGTTCTCTATGAAATTGACAAGCTCATTGGCACGACGACCAAGCCAGTAGCCATAAGAAGTGTTCTGACGCAAATCTGCACAATTGTACCAACGTTCGGTAGTACCTACACCCACACCGTGATTTGTTTCGTGCTGAACAGTACCTGTACGCTGATATGCCGCATTCTGGCTTATTCTCATCCAGCCACCATACGAACAGTCAGCTGTTCCGTCACCGGCACCAGCACCCGGCACATAATGTCCGGAGAGGTGGAATCCACGGAAACCGGAGCAATAGT
Source organism: Roseburia sp. (assembly GCA_023665185.1). GTDB lineage: Bacteria > Bacteroidota > Bacteroidia > Bacteroidales > Bacteroidaceae > RGIG8745. The sequence continues at coordinate 154,873 of JAMPEL010000001.1, read as the reverse complement.
TATAATCTTCCATAGCCTCAGCAATAGCAGCCTGACAACGCTCGTCTTCCTCGTCAGTAGCTCCGTTTCTTTCCCAAGACCATGTACAGTTTGCCTCAGGAAGAGTGACAATCTTCACCACATCGCCATAACCAACCTGATTGCCTGTAGATATGGCATACGCGCGTACATAATATGTAGATGCAGGCTTAATATCTTTCATATAATAGATGTTGCCGGCATGAGAATAATAAGATGTGCTGCGCTCATCGAGCACTGTCGGCTCACGATTTTCCGAGCTGTAGCAGAAACCGCGCTCCTTAATGGTAGAGCCATTGGCTGTGAACGTAGCACGTCCAAATGCGATTCGGCATCCACGTGCCACATACGGATTAGTAACCACAATCGGAGTTTCGCCTGTTGGATTTGAGATATTAAAGGCAAGCTCAGCCTTTTCAAGTGTCACCACTCCTTCAGCCAATTCGGCTGAAGTTGCCTCTCCATTCTTAGACAACTCAATTGCGGCATCAATAGCAGCCCTAAAATCTGCCGCTCCTTCAAAGTCGGCGTCATAAGCCTGCTCCGCCACCGCAATGGCATCGTTCAGAAGTTTATACTCGGAAATGGAAGTATTAGCAGCCTCAACAGCCACCTCAAGATTCTTGACAACAGACTGCACTGTTGCATTATCACTATCTTCGGTAATAAGTTTAGCCGCATCAATAGCATTCTGAAGCTGAGTTGCCACAGTTGCCTGCATCATATTGCCGAGAAGCGGTTCGGCAGCAGTTGTGATACGCTGAACTTCCGCCACCACATCGGCAGAAGACACCTCCCCTATAAGATAAAGGCGGAAATTATCCACTGCAAGCCAGTTTCCTGATGCATTCTCAGCCTTAAAGCCTACCTCCACTTCTCCTGAGATATTAGTGAATGTCACACTGTAATCGGCAGGAGTATAAACAGGCTCCTGATTGCGACCTGCGTAAATATAAGCGCCAGTGCATTTCTGAGAAGTGGAAGCCTGATTATAATTCTGAGCAGCCACTGTCAACTTGTAATGTCCATTTGGAAGATTGGTAACCAACTGACTAATACTTGCATCACCTGCCCTATTTCCTGAAGCCACCCACTTTTCCAGATAGGTTGTTCCCGATTTCTTCACAAACGAACTGTTTGAAGACTGAGCACTAAAGTTCTGATTCTTCCAGTTTGAAGTTCCTCCATCATCAAAGTTAGGATTAAGGATATACGAAGTATAATCAAGCGGATTCTCCTCGCTCACATTCAGCTGACGGTAGGCGTCGATAGCAACATTCAGTTTCTTGTCGGCCTCAAGCACAGCAATCATGTCAACCTCATCATCATCGTAAACAGACTGCGCCTCATCAATAGCTGTTTTCAAATCAGAAGCTCCATTACCAGAACCATCGCCATAAAACTTATTGGCAGAGGTGAGTGAAGTTGCGAGAGATGATTTGTCGACAGCCATGTTTTCAACAAGAAGCTGCACATAGTCAATTACAAGATTGGCGGAATTGGCAGAACCGTTTGCGCCTGCCACATAACCTACCTGAATCTTTCCGGTAGTGGTTTTGGTCAGTGTAAAAGTTATCTCATCGAGCGTCCACTGATTAGACGGATAGCTGCTGACCGTAGACTTAACTTTTGTGCCTGTGTTTGGTATCCAAGACAAGTCGCTGGTACCGGCAGTAGCCGTATAGCCGTTGTAAGTAGGGGCCTTTATGGTGTAAGTACCGGCAGGCAAGGTTACTGTCTGATAATAGCCAAAAGTCTCACCCCATCCGGTAGAAAGAGCAAGGCCTCCCCCCGCCTCTCCATCATATCCGGCAGCCGGCACATTTCCTCCATTAAAAGTGCCCTTAAAACCAAACTCATACACACCTGAAATAGTGTAGTTGATAGTAAAATTAGGTGTCCATCCTGGAATTTCAAGAATTTCCTGTGCAACAACAGCAGAACTGGAAGATGAATAATTGAATCCGATGTCGAAATCGGCATTGGACAAAAAGTACGTTGTCACATCCGTCTGTGCATTCATCGGAAGAATGCCAGAAAGAAACAAGGTACAAGGAACAGCAAGTTTTCTTAGTTTCATGTAAATAATATTTTAAGTCAGTATAATAGGTCTTAGATATGAATCCGATTTATAAAAGTCGAGGCTTTAAGATTGAAAGATTACAATGTCCCATATTGTCAACGTCATAACCCTCAAACCTTAAAGCCTCTGACTTTATCACTCAGGTATCATTATGTGTTCTATTTTACATTCCAAACAGGCTTTGTAAGATACCAGTTCTTCGTGTCAAGGAGCTTTGAATAAATAGCCTCATCACGAGTACCTATAACAATAGAATGATCCTCTTTGTCTGTACGAACATTACGGTTTGCCACTTTATTTGCCAACCATTCAGTACCATTCTGTCCTACAGCATTCTTGTGGTTTGCCACACGCACCAAATCTGTGAATCGGTTGCCTTCAAATGAAGTCTCAAGAGCAAGCTCATCAATGATGATATTCTCAACAGCATTGATTACCTCGTCCTTGTCAGCTGTTTCAATATCGACTCCCTGCGCTGCAAGCAACACAGGAAGAGCGTATGCTATTGTATCGTTCTTACCTGTAATGTTTGTAATAGGAGATGTAACAGATGACCAACTACCGTAACCACAACCACGGGCATGAATACCATAGTTGCTTACCCATACATCATCAGTGAAATCGAGGAAGAAAGACTTATACTCAAGGCTGTCCACATAATAAAGCGCACCCTGAGAATTGTACCTCATCTCACGAGTATAAGTAGTGTCTTTAAGCGCGTTGCCCTCCTTGTCATATACCTGTTCGCCATTCTCATCAAGCACATTCTGCACATGAGAGACAGTCACTATCGACGGAGTATTGTTTGCGTTCAAACCATCCTTCAAGATTGCGAAAGCATACTGCGGGAAACCAGCCCTGTTGATGGCTTCTGCAAGCTTCAACCACACATAACATTTACGATATGTCGGAATCGTATAATAGAAAGTGCCTCCTGACGCTGCTTTTGCACACAACATATATGATTCGCCTTCATAAGTATATTCATCCGTCGCCACCATAATTCGGGCATCACCACAAGTATAATCCTCACGTCTTATTGTGCTACTTTGAGTATAAGACACATAAGTCTGCTCATCACTAAGTCCTTTATATGCAGCAGAAGGAGTAAACTGAGTCTTATATGTAGGCACAGTACTGATTGCTCCTGATGTGGAAACAACCTCTTCACCGTCATCACCAGTACCGACATCTGTACTTTGGCTTGAAGATGTTGTATGACCAAAAATGTCGGAAACACGAGTCAGCATCGTACCGAACTGTTTGTTTGCGGCACTTGGGATTGAAGTGATAATCTCATTACTACTACTTACACTGTAGGTAGAGGCAAAATACCCCCAAGAAGATGATAATATATTCACAGAATATCCTGTAGAAGACAACTGAGACTTACTAACAGCCACATAATTCCGTGGAATAGAAGAATTGGTAGTCTTCAGATAATCATAATAATATTGTGCGGCCATCTTGTAATCGCTAACATCCCTTCCACGCAAAAGATAGAGATCGCCAAGAACAAGGCGTACAGGAATAAAGGACAAGCTTGCAGCAATCTCTCTCGCACCGTTATTATAATTTCCATAGCTTGGATAATCAGTATCAACAAACTTTGTCAATCCAAGCTCAAGGAACTTATCCACAAGGTTATCCTTGTTTACAAGATTTGCATTGTAATCAAAGTTCTTTATCACGTCAAGCGAAGAAATAGGATCCGAGATGAAAGGAACCTCTCCGTAGTTCTGCACCAGCTGAAGATAAGTCCAAGCACGTATAGCCTGTACCTGCGCATACTCAGGCAGCATATACTTGATGTTGCTCTTTATCTGAGTTGTATCAGCATTATAAAGATAAAGATTACAATTGTTGATTACATTATAGTAATCTCTTATATTCAACATACTGCATGAACCGTCTGTCGGGTCCTCAAAATTTGCAATAGCATGGAGAGTGTCAGTCGTGTATGCAGTAGAGGACACGAGGTCGCCTCTAAGCTCTCCAAGAATCACATAACGCTCAGCAATGTCTTGTACAGATTTCATTATACCCCAATATGAATAAAGGGTATCATTTGCATTCACATAAGTCTTGTCACCGGTATCGACCGACAGCATGTCTTCGCACGAGGTAGAAGATACACCAACCAGAAGCGATAGTGAAAGCATTCCTATAATAGATTTCTTTTTCATTTTGTTTCTTTATTTAGTATATTAAACTTTTACAGTTCAGAATTGCTTGTCTTGTATGGATTATCACAAGACAAACCATCGACTACAATTCATATACTTGCGAATCTAATAATACATGTTTCTTCTTTACAAGTTAATCTTAACTCCGATATTGAAGCTGCGACTCTGCGGGAGAAGACCAGCGTCTATACCCTGATACAGCACACTGTTTCCACAAGAGAACTCAGGGTCTGAGCCGGTATATTTACTGATAACAAACACGTTGTTTGCCTCGCCCCAGATAGTCATACCCTGTATCCAGCTAAGATTCAAAGGCAAGTCATAAGAGAGACGCACATTCTTCAGTTTAAGGTAAGAACCATCCTCAATCCAACGGTCAGAAAAACGTTCATTATTCACCCAGTCATCACCAGTTGTAGAACAAACACGCGGAATATCAGTCACCTGACCTTCGTTTGTCCAACGGTTAGCGGCAGCTACTGTCTGATTATAGAAACCGTTCATGCTCTCAAGCTGGGAACGCTGATAGTTGAAAATGTCATTTCCAAGTGAATACTTGAAGTTCACATCAAGAGACCAACGCTTGTAGCTGAAGTTTGTATAAATATTTCCATAAATGTCCGGATTAGGATCACCAATGATAGTCTTGTCATTCTCATCAATAATACCGTCACCGACAAGATCAACAAAATGAACGTCTCCTGCTTTGAAATATTTATATGGCTCACTTGTCACTCCGGTAGGATACTTCAAGTAGCCATCCACTCCAGCTGCTTTTGCCTCCGCATCAGTAGCGAAGACCCCGGCTGTCTTGTAACCGTAGAATACACCTGCTGCATTTCCTACACTGGTAAGCACCTCAGCACCATAGACTTTTGTCACATAGTTTCCATCTGGAAGCGACTTGATTTCATTCTTGTAATGACCGACAGTTGCACCAAGCTGCCATTTGAAGTTCTTTGTATTCACAAGAACAGCATTGACACTCACATCAGCACCTACATTACGGAGAGAACCACCATTACACCAATATGACTGAAGACCAGCCATATAGTTCAGGGAAGTCAAAGTAAGAAGGTTATCCGTATTGCTTACATAGAAGTCAACACCGGCCTGTATTCTGTTATTGAAGAATGAGCCTGAAAGACCTGCATTGAAACGACGAGTTGTCTCCCACTGTATTTCAGGGTTCTCAATATTCACAAGCTGCAAACCAACAGCAGTCTTCATGAAATTTCGAGACTGGAAATAAGTGCGGCTTGCAGAATAATCAATATTGTCATTACCGCTCTCGTCATATCCCAAAGTAAGCTTCAAATAATCCACACCCTTAGTTTTTCTGACCCACGGTTCATTAGTGATTACCCATGCAGCCTGAACAGATGGGAATATACCCCACTTCACACCGAACATCTTGATACCCTCAGACGTTTCCTTACCAAAGCGCGACGAAGCCTCAGCAGATACTGTTGCCTCAAGGAAATAAGTGTTCTTGTAGTTATAGTTGGCATTTACATAATATGCAAGGTTCTTCCATGCATCATTAGTACCATCCACATTTCTGAAAGAATCCGAGTCCTTATTGTTCGGCATCTTATCATTACCACCGTTATAACCGACCATATAGTTGTCAGAGTAAGAGTTAGAAGTCATACGGAAGCCGGCAAATGCAGCCACATTATGTGCGCCATAATTGTTTGCCCAGTTGATGCGGAACTCCTCGTAAATAGAAGTCTCCTTACCAAAAAGACTGCGCTTCACGTTTGTAATATCTCCAAGTCCGACAAGATTATACACAGGAGAACCGGCAACCGGCATATAGTATTTCTCGCTTGTACGGTTAAGCTGATAAGCAAAACGGTTCGTTATGTTGAGATGCTTGTTAATCTCCCATTTCGGCATAATGTTGAGGTTGAACTGAGTTACCTCCTGATTATTCTTATTATCACCCTCTCCATTTTCAAGAATCCAATAAGGATTTGCCAAAGCTGAGTTTGTACTATACTTTGAAGCGAATCCAAACGGATAATTGTCATCCTCCACACGCTTTCCTGCATACACATCAGAACGATGAAGCTTACCATCCTCGCCTGTATAGTAGCTGTACTTACTGAGGAACGGAGCCTGAATGAGTCCCAATACATTTGGAGCAGAGATAGGTCCCTCATCATAATTCTCAGCCCAACCGTTACTACGCAGGTCATAAGTAGAGCGACTGTATGACAAATCCAACTGAGTACTGATATTCTTCACCAGCTTAATATCTGTATTGAAACGAATATTCAAACGGTCGAAAGCATTTTCCTTTGCTGTAGACTGAGCCTGAGCATAACCCAATGAAAGGTTGTACATAGCTACATCATCACCACCTTGAACATTCACCTTATAATTCTGCGAGAATGCATTCCGATACAATCCGTCCGACCAGTCAGTATCATTATGATACATCGGATACCAATAATAATCAGGATTGTCATTCAAGAACGGGATTGAAGCGGCTGCTGTACTGTTCTCTTTTCCATACTCTGTAGTACCAATAAGATCGCTGACATATCTCTTATACTGACTGGCATTCATCATCTTGGTTGTAGTCGGTATTGTCTCAATTCCACCAAACACAGAGACGTTGATTTTAGTAGCCATACTACGACCACGCTTTGTATTAATGACAATCACACCGTTACCACCACGTGCACCATAAAGAGATGTACCATTTTTCAGAACCTGTACGCTTTCAATATCTTCCACATCGATATTGCTCAACACGTTATTAAAGAAACCATCATGAATAGTTGTTCTGTCAAGCTGCATATCCAAAATCATGCCATCAACTACCACGAGCGGTTGTGCATTAGTATTGAGCGAGTTCAAACCACGTATGAACATGGCTGCACCCTGACCACGCAATCCACTACGATTAACAGTGTGTATATCACCACCCAACTTATTCTCTATTTCCGTATCAATAGCAACAGAGCTTGAGTTATCAATGACAGCCGTTTTCTGAGCTGTCAACACTGTATTGGAAGAATAGAATGAATTAAACTTATTGCTGTATAATGCCACAGAAGGAACCTTATTGCCATCAATGGCAACCTGTACATCATTATATTCCGGAACAGTCACATATAATGATGTGACAAATACAGGAACAGAAAGTGTATAACGTCCGTTCTCATCAGTCATTATTGAATAACGGCTGTCATTATATGCCTGAACTCTTGCACCATCCAAAGGTTTCTTAGTTGCCGCATCATACACATATCCACTCACCTCCTTCATCTCATACTTAGGGGCAGTTTTTACAGGTTTGCGACGTATCGAATCTACAGTAGCAGCATCGGCTTCTTCCTGTGCCATCAGCGTGGTAGCCCCCGACAACATCATCAGACCAATGCCGGCTTTTAAAAAGCCCTGTTGGAATTTATTGTTCATATTATTTTTCATTGTCTTCTTGTTTTTGTGTTAGCAAAAAATCACTCGTCTTTTGCCTTGAAAATGATTTTATCTATCCACATCTCACGAGTATATTGGGTAGTTTCTCTTGAGCCTACATAGCAAACAAGCTTAAGTGTCACATAAGCGTCATTGAGTCCCATATAAGCAACCGGAAACTCAAAATCCTTAGCAAGCAATACGCTGTCTATGATTTGAAAATTGCCGTTTTCATCCAAATGAGGAGCTACGTTCTCAAAGCTTGTACCACTTCCATGCCCACCGGCAGGAACGCTCAAGGTTGTCGTTGTTACAGTTGCCTTGCTTTCCGTATGGTAAGATAACTGCGCACGGAACTTTGTCGGCTTGTTTGCCTCTGTATTATATGCCATAAGTACATATATGTCATACTTACAAGACAACGTATTAGGAATCTTGAATGTCACCTCCGGATTTGAGGAAGAAGACTGCTGGATAGTCTTCACCAGAATGTATGAAGCCAGTGTATCAAGAACCACCTCGCCATTCTCATCTGTCACAGTGTATTGATAGTCTACGGATGAAGGAGCAAGTGAGCACTTTGAATAAGTCTCCACATTTCTACTCAATGCAGAGATTTCTTTATCGTATGCCCAAGACAAATTCGGCTTAAAATTAAAGTTATTCACAATATATGCGTATCCATTGCTAAGAGTGACAGGCTCTGCACCATCAAACAACTCTGAGCACTCAGGAGCATAAAATGCTGTATTACTCGATATATAATCTTCCTGAACTGTACTTGTCAAAGAGTCACATGCACCAGGAACAGCAAAATCCTTATAGCTGTATCCATATTGATAGTTGGCATTGAATACCAGATTCTGTGTTATCGCATTCTTCGTATACAACTCTGTAAGCGAATCGAGTTGCTCAGGTGTAAAACTGGTATTCTTGGAAACTGTAGACGTTGTACCATCCGGATTCTCTGTTACCACAGTCTGTGTATACGAATCTCTAAACTTAAAATATTTCTCAGACATTGCTAAAGCCTGTTTCCATGCCTCGTTAGTCGGCATAATCATAGCATAGCAGCTATCTTCACTATTGATATAAGCGTTTATTTGAGAAAGATACTCATTGTTTACATACATCACAGAATCCACCCATGTAATCTGTCCGTCAACAGTAGGTCCCTGTGTACTTGCATTTTCATTGAAATCCATTATCTCATACTTCTTTACAAAAGTATTGAGAGAATCCAATTCCGGCATTGTTGCCATATACTCATACAAGTTCGGCTGATAAGAAATAGGCTCGTCTACAATATGAAGGACACCGTTGCTCGCACCAATATTAGGCTGTACAATACGGCTGTTCTTTATAGTAGCCTTAGCACAGTTAAACATGGCTGTTTTACTGTTGAACAATTCAATGTTCAAACTGTCGGCACCAGACATGACATAGCTATAACGTGTAAGGTTATTACGTATCAGTTCCTTCTCAACAGTATATTCGCTCCCCACTGTTCCGTCTTTCAGCAATTTGTCATAATACTGATAATCAAAAGTACCGTTCTTAGGTGCCCATACGGTGAATGTCTGGTCATGGTCCAAAAGGTCAGCATAAGTCTGCGGTGTGACAGAACCCTCAGATTTTGAATAGCGAACCCTCTTCAATATATCCGCAAATTCTGACAGTTCTTCATTTGACTCAATATTCTGCCACAAAGAACTTCTACCGGCAACATCCGGATTAACGTTAAAATGGTCATCGGAACAAGATGACAATCCTGCTACAATAGCAGTTCCCATAAGAGTTCCGCCCAACCATTTAATATATTTCTTGTTCATAGAATTTCTATTTTTATTTTTTAGTTGTAAGTTCTTGAGCTTATCAAAATCCAAATAGGTTCTGCAAGCTCAAGAACCTTAAAACCGATTTTTAAAATTTATCTTCTGAAATATCTCCGTTATAGATTGATTTTGGAACCAACTCAAGATAATCGAAGAAGAACTCTGTACTACTTGAGTCAAGCACAGACTTGAATCGTATGTAATAAGTCTTTCCTGCCTCCAACTGTCCGGTATAGACAATTCGACGAAGACAGTTTGTACAGTCACGTCCTGAAACTCCTGATGCAGGGAAGAAATAAGCAGGTCCCTTCATGTAACCGTTATTACGCATAGCCTTATCTTTCTCCTGAATAGCATCATCACTACCCAATGAAGCGTCCGACTGCCAGTTCACCATAGTAGAAGAACCACCCAAACGCAAGTCAAGAGGAATGCCGTATGCAGCAAGGTTGTTAGGATTCTGTCCTACATAAATCTGTGCCATACCACGATTACCGTTAGCATTGATACCATAGCGGATTTCGTATGTACCAGTATATGGAACCGGAGGAAGTTTCATAGTGAAGTCATACACACCCTGAATATTCCATTCATCTGTTTGGAAGTCCAGCCAAGTAGTCGCACTTCCGCTATTGCCTTGATTAGGCAAATAGTTGAAGACTGTCTCATCAGTCATGTTAAGCACATTGTCAAAATAATCATGCTTGAAGACCCAGTCAGTGCCATTTGTTTTATTCAGACGGAGACCATTTGTCATCAACTCTGGCAGAAGCGAGCATATATCATAGCGCATACGTTCATTAAGCACCTTGTTTGGTACATCGCTTGTCCAAAGAAGCAACTCGTCAATAGTAAAATAATAACCGTTTCGCGCATAGTTCTCATTCTCACCATTTGTCTCATTAATCTTTACACCCTCAATATTTACATCTCTCTCTCTGTAAGTAACAAGGTTGTAGTCTGCCTGACGATTGATTCGCTTGCCGTTTCGTATTCCGGTAATCTTCATAGAACGACGATGAGGGTCAAGAGTCTCATAATACTCCCAGACATTCACACTGAATGATGTTCCGTCATTAGGAGAACCTGAATAGTAACCTTTTTCATTAGACCATATTACCATATTGTTCCAAGTAAGCAATTCTGGAAGAATATGATATGCCACAAACTGGTTCAAAGCATTTTCTGGATTAGTATAATCATCTCCATAGCTTGTACCTTCATCATAATACGCATTATTCTTGAGGTATGTCATAAGATCTGCCACACTGTTTATGCCATTAGCCTTGTACACAGAATCAGGTTCTACAAACACTGTGAATCCCAAATATCGATGTTCAGGATATTGCGAATTACCGGTTTCTGTAGAAACAACTTCTCCTGCGTCCTCAAAATCCTCGTAGGCATCGTCACGCCACTCAAGCAAGCGTTCATCCCATCCAGTCATTTGAAGCAACTCTCCGAAGAAACTGAGGTTTGATGTAGTCTCAATCAAGTCTGCTACTGTAGCCTTTGAAGGAGAAAGCACCTTGTCTATGACATGAATATATCCGTTTTCCACTTCAATATCCATTTCCGTAATCTTGGAATTGGTATTTGCATAAACAACTGTTGTACCATCCTCTGCATTTGTATATGTAAAGGTGATATATCTGTCATTCATATTGGCATAATTCTCTGCCTTATCAAACTCAGTACTTGCAATAGCTTCATTGTTACCGTGGTCGATAATACTGTTGAACACAATGTATTCAGCCACAGAATCCGGCAATTCACCGATAACCTTAGAAGAAACCTCTCCTATAGTTAGAAGTGAGTCGATATATAAATCAATTGCCTCATTCGTTGGAGCAAAACAAGTATAGTTACCACGTGCGGCAAGCAACTCATGCATTGTAGAACTTGAACGTTTGCTTGGGTGTACCATACCCAATATCTCATAGTAGCTGCTAAAATCAGGATTGTCTCTAAGATGGTCAATCATCATCTCTCCAGTGAAAGTATAAAGATTGGAATCATCTATATTTTCCTTGCAACTATTCAATGTTACGGCAGCAAAGGCAACAAGCAACAATCCTATGCCACAATAATTTCTAATCTTATCAATAACTATCATAATTCATCCGTTTTTGAAGTACTTTCATTGAGTGCCCATACACTATTCTGATGGAGCAATGAATTTTTCTTTATTTCATTATTATAAATAGGTGAAAACAAAGACTTGATAGTCGCAAGCTTTGCGCTTATTGCTTTTGAGTTTGTTGCATACTTTCTTCCCAAGAATTTGCTAATCATAGAAGAAGTCTCGCCTCTGCGCTGCGCATACCGTACAAGATCGAACCAACGTTTTCCCTCACCTACAAATTCTCTCTGACGCTCAGCAAACACAAGAGCCTCTATACCTTCCTGAGAAGAGAAAGTGGCAAAATTCAGAGAGTCTGTAGCCGCATTCGTATTCTTCGTTGCATAAGCATACGGATTTGAACGCTTAAAAATATTGCGGACAATAGTGAAAGCCTCTCTCAAATGGTCCTCATCAGAATAAATCTGACTCATCGCCTCAGCCTTCATCAACATAATATCTGTCAAACGATACATAATCCAGTTGGCATCATTTGGTAAAGAACGCGAAGATGACAGATACTTGAAAGTCGTTCCCCTATTATCAGACATATCTGAACTGGCACTTGTTCCATTAGACTGCTGTACTTCAGTACAATCGAATTTGCTAAAACCAAACACATCCTGATCGGCAGAAGTATATTGCATAGTTTCCCAACAGCGGTAGTCAGTCTTTGAGAATACTGCGGATGGTGTCAATGTGTTCACATTTTCCAAAGCAGATGAGTACAAAGCCGCAGAACATACAATCAAATTTGGTGAATGCGCATTCTTAGTCATGAAATAACTGTTTTTATCATCACCGACAACCATTGTATTCGCATTATTTGTACCATCAAGCTGCAACTCGAAAATACTCTCTTCTGAGTTTCCTTGTCCAAATATATTCTCATAAGCACCATAAGAAGTCACATAAGTGGTGTTAACCGAGATTTCATTCGGAATAAGAAGGTCCTCATCAGTAATTTCAATATTACTTGCACCAATAGAACCCACATACTTCTTGATATAATCGATTTTCTCTTCCCGCATCTTTTCGATGATGAAATCACAGCACTCGATACATTTCTCATAGTCAGCTCTCGACTGATTGCCATATATGGCTACAGAGTCAGCAGAGGCATTTTTACTTGCTCTCCAAAGATAAGCGTCTGCAAGGATTGCATACACAGCCTTCTGGGTAATACGTCCCTTGTTGTACACTGTATTTCCATACTCTTTCATTGCGTCACCCTTGATAGCCTCCAAGTCCATAATGATACTGTCAAGTGCCTGCTGCTGTGTAGACTGAGCAATCAAGAAATCCTGGCCATCGTTATTATAGTCCTTAGTCACATATGGTATCTCACCAAAAGTTCGTACAAGCCAGAAATGGCTCAATGCCCTTAGTGCCATAGCTTCCGCTCTCATCGGAAGCCAGTCATTATCAGAGAAACTCTCGTCTTTCTCCAATATCTCAGGACCATGGACCAACACCTTGTTACAATAATTTATCTCATTATAGAATAGGGTCCAGTCAAACATATTGTTTGTCGGGATAAGGTTAGCATTCATCAAGTTGTCCAAATTCACCCAACTTACACCACTATTTTTCTCGAAATTGTCAGAACGAGCCTCACCCCACAGAATATAAGTCTTCAGCATATCGTCTTTTACAAGACGAGCATAGCAAGCAGCAATTACATTCTCAAGGTCATTTCTGTCCTCCCAGAATTCCTCCTCGACAATAGAAGAAGACGGTGTAATTGTCAGGAAGTCGTCGCATGATGTCAATCCGACTCCGGCTGCCAAACATCCACAAAGGGTTATCTTTTTTATTATATCTCTTTTCATATAATCAGTTTTTTAGAATTTTGTTTCAAACTCTTGCATTCCAAAGACTTTCAGTCTTTCATCGGTCAAAAGCCCTCACACTCTTTTTTAGAATCCTACATTTAAGCTAAGAGTGAAAGACTTTGAGCGAGGTGTCTTCGAGTTATCATAACATACACCCCATGATCCATAAGAGACTTCAGGATCCACACCGGTGTACTTTGTCCAGCAGAATAAGTTGTTTGCTGAAGCCGATACGCGAAGACTCTGCAAGCCCCAGTTTTTCACAACCTTTGAAGGGACATTGTAAGAAAGCTGCGCATACTGCAAACGCAAATAGTCACCTTTCTCCACATATCTGTCGCTACCCAATGCATTATATGAATCTATCAGACCGGAGTTCAAAGCACGAGGAATCTCTGTGATGTCTCCATTCTTTCTCCATCTCCAGCTGACAGCCTGACTCTGATTGATGTTAGAACGCATCGACTCATTATTCAAACGTGTCATGTTCACCACCTTGTTGCCAAAACGATAATTGAAGCTAAGTTTCAAAGTCCATGCAGAATAATTGAAATTCAATCCGAATCCACCATTGAACTTAGGGTTGGAGTTACCAAGATATACAATATCAAGCTCATTAATCTGACCGTCATTGTTTATATCCTCATAAATAACATCACCACCATCAAATGCATAAGACACACCTCCATAGTTGAAGTACATCTTGAGCGGATTACCCTTTGCGTCAAATACCACATTGCCGTTAGCGTCACGCACCACAGGGCAAGTGGCATTCTCACCTCTTGCAGCAGCAGCAGCAGCCGTATTGTCTCCGTATGTATTATATGAATCGGCTGAGAATCCGTTATGGTCATAGTCATAACGATATACACCCTTATACTTGAATCCATAGATAGAACCTACCGCATTACCCACCTGGATACGCTGCAAATAATTGGCATTCTTATAATCATAATCAGGGTTCATTGTAGCAAGCACAGTGGCGTCCATCGCAGTAATAGTATTGATATTCTGGGCGATATTGAATGACGCTGTCATATAGAATTTGCCTTTCTTCAAGAACTTACCGGTATTCATATAAAGTTCCCAGCCTTTGTTCTCCAACTCACCGACATTTTTCCATGTCAACGCGCCAAAACCAGATGAGCCTGGCACACCTACTCCCTGCATCAACAAATCCTTTGTTTTCTTGTTATAGATATTAAGGTCGAACTGCAAGAGGTCGTCAAACAAGTTCAAGTTGAAACCTAAGTTCCAAGAATCCGTTGTCTCCCATTTAAGCTCTGTCAGACGAAGATTCTGCGGATTGATAGCTGTCATATTCTTAGATGATGTACCATAGATACCATAATCACCATACGTATTATACATCAAATACTCATGACTCGGCTGACGACCAACACGTCCCCAACCCGGACGCACAGCAAGCATACTGACCACTTTAGTAAGAGGCTCAAAGAACGGCTCCTGACTGATATTCCAACGAGCGGAAACACCTGGGAACGCACCCCACTTGTTTCCGGCACCGAATTTTGTAGAACCGTCACCACGCACAGTCACGTCAGCAGCATAAGTACCGTCTTTGTATGCCACGTGGAACGAACCTATGAAAGACGCACTTCTCCATTCACTTGTACCTGTTGAAGTTCCTGTGATATATCCCTGAGATATAGCAGAAGAAAGTCCGCTCGGAATACCGTTCTTAGCCAAATTCTGATTTGAGCTGCTTCCGGAAGTAAACTCAAAACGTCCCATCGCACTCATTGACCAGTCTTCATTATTGAATTTAGGAATGAAAACGAGTGTCTCTCGGTTAGTGAATGCCAAGCTCTTATATTCATAGTTAGATGTGCCATTGACACCGGAAGCCCAGTCGTTAGTAGTCAATGTAGACGGATAATAGGTATTTACCGACTCATTGTAGATGTCCATATAGACCTCGGCATCGAGATTCAACTGATGGCTCTCATCATCCTTACCCAGTAACTTATACTTCAAATTGAACTGCGGAGTAATACGATAAGTAGACTGATTATTAAATGCCTGATGTGCCATAGCCACAGGGTTACCATTATCCTTCAAGTCTGAAAGATATCTGGAAGAATATCCGTCAGGTGTAATAGTATAACTGTCAGCAGACGGAAGCATCTTATAAAAATCACCTGTCAGATTACCACGCTCGTCATATTCATAGATTGACATATTTGGCATAGCCTTGTATGCGCGGTCAAGAATTGTAGTAGTCTTGCCACCATCCCAGTTACGTTTGTTGTCAGTATAAGTAAGACCGAAGTTAGTAGAGAAACGGATACGGTCAGACACATCATAGTCCAATACAAGTCGAGTAGAGAAACGGTCAAGTTCCTGCTTGATGATTGTACCTGTCTGATGGTCATAACCACCTGAAATACGGAAACGCGCTTTCTCACCACCACCGGTAAGAGTCACATAATAGTTATGAGTCTGTCCGAACTGGTTTACAGCATCCACCCAATCCGTATTCTTATTGAAGTTGTTATAATATACAGGGCGGCTCTGGTCGTAGTTCAACTCAACCATATTAGATGAGGCAGTACTCTGAAGAGGATTGAAATAAGCCTCTTTCATCATCATGGTATATCCGTCACCATTAAGCATGCTGAGTCCCTCCGGCTGCCAAGCACCTGTGAAACGATAAGACAAATTAATTCGTGTCTTACCAGACACACCACGTCGAGTAGTGATTTCAATCACACCATTTGCACCTCTTGAACCCCAGATAGCAGTAGCGGCAGCGTCCTTCAACACCTTGATATCCTTGATATCTTCTGGATTCACAGAGAGCAATGTAGAGAACTGCTCCTCATTGTCAAGATCCTCGAAGTTAATGTCAGTAGCATCACTCGGCAAGTCGAAGATATTACCATCCACAACAATGAGCGGCTCTGCACTACCATTAATGGTGCTCACACCACGCATACGCATACTTGTACCGGCACCCAAGTTACCTGAATTGGAAATGATGTCAAGACCAGCAATCTTACCCTGCAAAGCCTCATCCGCAGAAGCGAAAGACAGACCTTCCACATCGTCCATGTTCATAGTCTGTGTAGCCACGGAGATTTCTTTCAAAGGTATTGACATACCGTTGCTCTGCACCTTCGGTTTTGCCTTGATGACAACTTCCTGAATCATGGTGTTGTCCTGCATCTTGATATCAAACTTCGTTCTGTTACCGATTACCTCGCTCCAAGTCTTGTAACCGATATACGATACTACCAGTTTGTCCTTTGGATTCTTTACGACCATAGAGAAGTTACCGTTCATATCGGTCACACAAGCCTCCACGATACGGTTGTTAGCATCCCTTTCAACAACATTGGCAAGCATTACCGGACCGTCAATCTCGCTCCATACGCGTCCCGTAATTCGTTGTTGGGCCATTGCCGAGCTTGCACACAAGCACAGCACTATTGTTGTTATTATAAACTTTATCTTGTTCATAGCCTTTGTTATTATTCGATGATACGATATTTAGCAAGATATTTCTTGGCAGCAGCTGATGTTGCCCATGCTGAATCATAACGTCCTCCCGGCAAAGTCTCATAATTCAAAACACCGTCAATACCATGTACTACAGCAAAAGAAGAAGCGTCAATTGTTGTCTTTCCGCTGTTCAAGATATAGTCACGTGTCAGAATATTATGCTTTGCCACGATATTATGTGAATTGCCGGCAGCATCCCTCACTGTAAGAGTGCCGTTTCCTGTTGAAGACACATTGAGTTTACAATACACACCAGTCTCGCTGTTGAGTGTGGCAGTCTCGTAATCAGTCGGTTTCAAAGCCGGAGTATCAGCAAATACGGAATTATCCTGGAAATGATACTTGATGAAGTTTATCAACATTGTAACCATTGCCAGACACTTCTCATTTCTCTTTTGCTCCTGTTCTGTGGTAAGCTCCGTTCTCTCTTCCGGTTCCTTGTCCAGTTCAAGAATCTTACGAAGATCTTCCCAAGTAGGAAGTCCCTTTGAGATAGCATCCTCAACTGCCGCATTTGTCGGTACATACACAGTATAACGGTAGTTGTTGAACAATCTCACATTGGTAGCTGTTGCTACCTGATCGCCTGTCTGCTTGTCATAGCAAGGAAGTCCGTTGCCATTCTCAAAGATAATATAAGGTCTCAAATTCGTAGAGCCCTTGATGCCGATAGCCTCAAGCACTTCTTCATCAGTCTGGCAAAGTTCATAGAATAAGCCGAAATCCTCGCGATTATTATATAATGTACTGAAAACAGACTCGATAGTCGGCTGAATAGGAGCATCAATCTTATATGCCATACCATTACCGTTACCATTTGTCTCACGGGTCTTGTCATCGAATCGGTTTACCACACGCCACTCATCACGGACATTCTGCCATCCGCCTTGTATCATACATCCCTGATCACGTTTCTCAGCATTCTCCACATATATAGGAGCACCGTTCTTTGCAAGGAAGTAATGCTGGTCACATTCTATACCGGTAGCAGTCTCGTCAATACCAGTTGTCTCCGTGTTGTCCTCATGCACAATGGTATGTGTCTCAAGCATGTCACGAAGACGGTTCATATACTCGGTACTTGTCACAACCACACTGGTAAGAGGCTCTCCGATAGATCCTTCTCCTGTAGTGAAGTCATAATTGTACCTGTATGCCGAGCATTTAGGCTGGCTCTTTGAACTATCCCACTCATAATAGAGCGCACGCTGCTCCCCTGTTCCCTTTGCGAACGAAACCGGGTCGATATACCAGAATCCCTCATCCTGCGGAACAAAGAAACTGAAACGAGAACTCATCGCAAGCAGATAAGCATAGAAGTTTGTCTGCACATCCAAACTCGACTGATTGACAGCCCAGTTGAAAATGTGCATGTCAGTACCGACATATGCAGGAGCTGATACAGCTGCATATTTTGCAGGTGTAAGTACCTCGTCCATCAAGAAAATGACACCGTTGTTTGCGAGGAATACATCCTGAATCTTATCCAAATGTGTCTCATCAAGCATTGGGTCCTGTGCATCATCCTTAATAGTCTCAAACTTACTTGGCACAGAGTTACAGAACGAGTCCTTCATCAAGTTATTGATAAGTGCCTGTATTACATCGAGCGGAATCTGGTCAATACACTTATATATATTAGTGTAGTCAGCCGAACCGTTCACAGACGACAGATACTGTGGAGCGTATGCCTCGATAAGGAAGCGTCCACCACCGTCAGCAGCAAAGAAATAGTCGTAGAGTCTTGAATCGGACGGTGCGAAAATCACACCCATATCTGTTTCCTTTGCACCACTACCCGAAGCGTATGTATTCCACCCCGGGTCAAATTGCAAGGCATGAGTCACCGTATTACCAGAAGGATTAGATACAGGATCTGTATTTTGGTCTGTATCAAGAGCGGAGCCGCCCTGTGAACGCGCAGAGAAATAACGCTTTTGGAAGACAGAGTCCACATCGTTCCCATAAAGAAGCCGATAGCGGTTTGTCAAATCCGAACTGTAGAACGGAGCGGAGAATCTCTCAATCATGTGGCTGAAAATGTTTGTCTTGCCACTTGTGCGGAGCACTTCCGCCATGTTCTGCGGAGTAAGAAGCACCTTGTCAAGCTTGTTGATATATCCGTTCTGACAAGTGATGTCCTGCTCTATTACCTTGCAATCGAAAATGAACGCATCATTGTCGTCACGTGTCTGACCGACAATAATCCGGAAGTCCTCATCTGTAATGTTCTTGTTGCTCATCTGGGCAGGCAAGAAATGTGTCATCATTGGCGAAGTGTTGTCTATCGCCATGTATATGCCACCCTTTCCCGGCTGACGGAAACGTGCCCAATAATCTGTTTCCAGACCGCTTTCATTATAAGACACAGGGAGTTCGTCCGCTGTAAAATGAGGCACTGAGTCTGTCACATCGGCAGCAGTCTCACGACGGAGACATTCTCCTTTAACCGGTCCTACCGTACTTGACATCATCTCAAGCAGATAAGCGTTGTTGACCATTGCTGAATTGAGCAGCAACTTCTTCTGGGCTGTAGTGAGTTCGCTGTAGCTCTTCACCCCCCAGATATTGCTCCGATAAAATTCATCGAATGCCTCATCGTCTGCGACAAACAATGTCTTACTACCGGTTTTGCCCAACACTTCCGCATAATCCAAATCGTCAATCAGATTGACAAAATTCTTGTAGTTCCCTTGACTTTGCAGATACTCATATATGCTTGAGCCCAACCATGTCGGATTGCTATCATCCAACTTATAATCGTCCGAGCATGAATACGTTGCACCGCAAACTGAGAGAACGCATAAAGCTTTAAGCCAATTGCGTCCAAGTTTACAAAAGCGTTTGTTCATAACTTTTTAATAATGATATTTTTGTTACTTTCTGTATCATTTTTCACTGATTACCAAAGACATAACCACACATCGTTCATAGTATTAGATGAGAAGATATGTCATGGCATTAGACCACCCACACAAGGATAGAGTTTATGTTAAACCATTATTCTACAAAAATAGCCTATTTTTCGTTTCATTACACATTGGCAAGAGGAATTTAATATTTTATTTAACATCTTTTGTATTTTCAATTATAAACAAACCATTAACATTTCAAGCCAAAACACATTAGACTCCGCATAATGCTGTCGGTCTCCCACCCCTGCAAACGGAAAAGAAGCATACCGACCATGCCGATATGCTTCTTTCAATATCATCCATCTGTGTATTCACACACAGACAACGTCAAATTTATAGTTGCTTATTTAACAAGCACCTTCTTAGCAGTGTTACCAAGACGTACTACATATACACCTGCAGGAACCTTAGAGCCATTAGCCACGCGTGCGCCGCTGATGCTGTAAATCACACCGTTAGAAACGATTGTGCCATTCTCAACACGTACCACGATAGCATCATTGCCTTCGTTCTCTACGCCAGCGATACCAGTTGCAGGATTCCATCCCTCATTGTCACCAGCAGAAATCTGTGTGAGAGTAAAGTTGTCACAAGACATCCATGTTCCGCTGAACGGTACGCATGGGTTACCGTCTGTATCTACATGACCGAGAGTGAAAGTAGAGTCTGTTGTCACACCAATTGTGAGTGTGTGGTTCTTCACCTCAACCTGAAGAGTATTGTAGAACCATCCACGACCGTGACCATTGTTTGACTGAAGGATACCTTCTTCAACAGTACCCGGCTCTACATCAGCACCACCGTTTGTAGCCTTCCAAGCCTCAGCGAAGATTGAACCATAAGTGTCAGAAACATATGCAATAGAGTCTGCGCCTGATTCAGCAGTAGGACCACCAAACTCAGTGATGTTCATCTGCTCCTGATGGATAGCCTTGAACACTGCATTTACAGAGTCATTGTCAGCAATAGCATAAGTATATACACCTTCTGCACCAACTGTACCTGTAGCACGGTTCATTGTCTTAAGTTCATAAACACCGTTAGGGATGTTCTCTATAGTCTGGTATGCAGTATAAAGAAGCTTGCCAGCAGTGCCATTCCAAGAGTCAAGATACTTGCTGTCTGAATCATCGTAGTTCTGTCCAGAGCCAACATTTGTGTTACCCTCGATTCTATTGAATGTCCAACCGCTCTCATCTTCTACAGTAGGATTAGTAATCAAAGCTGTGAAGTCTGTGCCACCAGCTGCAATAAGGTCAGCAGCCTGACAAACCTTGACAGCGTTGTTGATAATAGCGATATGCTCATCAAGAACAGCAGTGCCAGGAATTGTATCAACAGCAGTGAGCGTCTTCACCTCGTCATCAAGAGTACCCTCCATTGCAGCCTTAGCAGCAGCATCAGAAACATCCAATGCCTCAGCAGCAGCGAATGCAGGAACATAGCTGTCACGATAGTAACGGAGCTTAGTAGTCATAGCGTCCATTGTTGTATAAGTAGCGTTAGCAGCAGTAATCTCAGCAGTAGCAAGGTCAACAGCCTTTGTTACAATCTGAGCTGCTCTTGCGCCATATGCATTCTGGATAGAATCCTGAAGACCAGCGTATGTGCCAGCTACAACCTCTGCATATTTTGTCTCAGAAGCAGTAGCCACTTTCTCAGCCTCGCTCAATGCGGCAAGCGCGTCAGCCACACCTTCCACAGCTGTCACACTGTTATTAGCCTTGATAACTGCTTCGTATGCAGCCTTGTCACCAGCAAAGTGCATAGTGTCAGCCTGAGCCTGCAAATCCGCAACCTTAGCATTGTAAGCAGCGAGAATATCCTCGTCTGAAAGCGGACCGTAATAATTGAGTTTGAAGTTTGTTACACAGAACCAACCCTGACGGTAGTCAGAATAACCAGAAGGCACAACATCTGTACCTGTACCAATAGCACCAATAGTCAGTTTACCATCTACAACAGTTACTTTAGCTGTAGTAAGATTCTCCCATTCATAAGAATCCATAGATTCTGTATTGCCAAGACCTACACCCCATCCATCAATTGTCATAACAGGAGAAACAGCAGTAGCAGTCGAAGACTTTGCAAGAAGATGCTGATCATGGATACAGCCTGATTGTGTCAACATGTCTGCAGATAAAGTATAATAGCCATTTGGCAATTCTGTAAGATCTTGATAAACTGCTACATTATCAAAGTTAGCAGTATTTCTCCAGGCATTCCAACAAGTACGTTCACCTACAGTATTCAATCTTTGGTCACCACCGCTTGAGCCAATATACCATGTACCCTGTGTTTCAAATGTAGGATTAGAAATCAAGAATGTGTAGTCAGCAGGCGCATCCTCTGAATATGCCTGAGAATAGAGATAAGTATTGATTACCTTCTCCAAACCAGCCACCATTGTTACAACATATTCAGAAGCCGGGATATTCTCATCTTCAGAAGTAAATCCTTCCTCCATATAAGGCTGGTATACATTACTCAATGCATCATTAAGGTCGTCAATACCTGCATACTCAGTTGTATTGAGAAGGTCAGCAGCCTTGTCCAACAACTGCTCATACTGTGCTACGTACTTGACAGCCTCCTTCATAGCCTCAAGTTTAGCTGTTACCACAGCTTTCGATGCCTGAATTTCCTCAACTGTTGTACCTTCCGGATCCTCATGTTCCATTAACCAGTCAGAGACCTCATCATACAATCCACCCCATTCTCCAAGGTTATTGTTCGCCCAAGTCTCCAATGTAGACAAAGCACCGATATATTCCAAACCAGCAATGTCTTCTGGCTGTGTCACATCCGGATCATAAAGCTCTGCCAAATAGAAATCATCGAAACAAGCCTGAATAGAATTTTCCTTCAACCAACGTGCATTGAACTGGAGATAAATATATCCATCTGATTCAAATGATACACCAGTCTGACACCAATCGCCATTGTTGTAGTTTGCAAAGCCCAAACAATCCTCAGAAGACTCACCATTCTTTCCAAGAATCATTCTGCCACCATTAGCACCATCTTCATGCTGACCACCAGCTGTAGACTCTTCACTTGTTATTGAAACAACTGGAATATACTGGTTCTGGTCAGAATTCTTAGCCAACCAGAAAGAGAAAAAATATCTTTTTCCTGGCTGGATACTCCAACGCTGACCAATAGAGCCATCACCAGAAGAACCAGTATGCTTATTAGCCTGAATATATGCGCCACCATCGTGTCCGCCCTCTGCAAACCAAAGGAAATTACCACCACCATCAGTAGTGTACATTTGTTTGTAATCAGCAGTATTCCATCCAACAATCATGTTGTTGTTATCTGCCGGATTTTCACTGAATGAAGGGTTTGTAATAAGGTTTGAACCGACATACCATTCCTTGCCATCGATTGTCACCACATCACCAACCTTCAACTCACCTTCAACACGCTGTGCATTCGCAACATAACATGTTGCACTTGCTACCGTCAAGGCAGCCAATGTAAACAGTCTTTTCATTTTGAAGCTTAGTTTTTATTAATTAATAAGTTATTTATAAATAGGTTTCTATTTCGAGAAATGTGAATTCGCTCCACATTTAGATACTCTTTTCATCCAAAAACGTTAATACTTAGTGTTACAATAATTGTACCTTAAATATATGAACAAGATTCAAATGTATAGAATACACATAAAAATCATTCACGGCACAAATATAAATGAATATCTTGAATAAAAAAAATAAAAGAAACTTTTTGTGTTTTCCATAGAATAATTATATAATATAAATATGAGGAGAGGGATTGTATGCGGATATGTTCACGAGGGATTCACGGGTTACTCATGAGGATGGATTCGACAGACTCCACATGAGGATGGATTTGACGGATTGTATGCAGGTGGATTTGGACAGACTCCTCCGTCACTTCGTGACACCTCCCCTAACTCAGGGGAGGAACCTGGTCACCGTGCTCGCAGAGATGCTAACATACTCATTAACAGGGTATATAATTCTTCCTCTAAGTTAGAAGAGGTGGCACGAAGTGATGGAGAAGTCTGTAAAATATACATGCACGAGGAGCCTATAAAAAGACACACATGAGGAATCTGTAAAACATACCAATATTTCAGGCTTTTCCTCCACAAAACTCGTTTCGGTGTGTCCTTATATCCTCAATAATGGATGCGGGATAGTCAAAGACGGTCTTGTTCTCATAACGAAAGACTTTTATGCCGTGATGTGTCCATAGATATTCTGTGCGTTTCAAGTCATTATTATAAGATTCTTCATTAAAATGTACCTCACCATCTAACTCTATACATAATCTCAGACAGGGACAATAAAAGTCCAGAATAAAGTTCCCCACACTATATTGCCGTCTGAACCTAAGACCGTCAATCTGTCCCGCCTTGATAATTGTCCATAAACGGGCCTCTGCCGATGTTCCGTAAGTACGCAATTGTCTCCTTAAGGATTTGTATTCAGGAAGATTCATGGATTTTTGTTTGCTGTCACCTTCTGGCATGATACATTAATTATATGACTGGTTCATGATAGTTGTTTTGCTGCTGATGATTTTGATATACTGCTCATGAGGGAGGATTCGGACAGGTTACTCATGAGGGTGAATTCGACAGACTCCTCCATCGCAAAGCGACACCTCCCCTAACTTAGGGGAGGAACCAGATTACCGTGCTCGCAGAGATGCTAACATCCTCATTAACAAGGTATATAGTTCCTCCCCTAAGTTAGGGGAGGTGTCGCTTTGCGACGGAGGAGTCTGTCTGAATACATCATTAATATGAATACATCATATTATATAAGTACATCATATTATATAATATGAAGCGTATTATAATACGCTTCATATCTATATCAAAACAACGAATTACCTCACAACCACCTTAGCGGTTTTCTTTCCGGCACGCACTACATAAATGCCCGGTTCCTGTGTAGCATTCGCTGCCACCTTTGTACCGCTGACAGTATATACATCGAAGCTGTCCTCACCATCCACATAGATGCAGCGGTTGATGACCTCAACGGCAAGAGGATTCTCGCTCTTTGCAACCACCACATTCTCGATGCCTACTTCTCCACCGTCATTACCGGTGCTCAGTGCCACCCATCCGAATGTGTCGGCAAAGTTCTTTGTGTCCTTAACGGTAGTTGGAGCACTCTTGTCCACCACCCTCTTCAGACGCAGACCTGTAACGTATTCCACTCCATCTTCCGTCACTGTAATGTCACGCTGGTTGCGCAGCATGGTGCCGGCTTCGATATTGTATGTCTGCAAGCTGCCGAACAGATAAGGGTTCTCCAACCGGAGAGTGTCGAGACGTATAGAGTCGCCCTCCTCGTCATACACCTCACGTGTGAATGTCTCCACCTTGTAAGTTGCGCCATACGCAGGATTCTCGCCGATACCGGCACTAATCATGATATTGTCGCCCATATAAGCCTGTCCCGGAGTCACCGCCATATACGACATATTCTGAGTGATACGAATATCCTTTTCCTCACCGATTTCATACATGATAGTCGTCTTGAAACCTGTATTAGTCACGTCCCATACCTTTGTCATGATAGGCGCAGTCTTCAATGTAGGCTTCAATTCCGTAATGACAACCGGAATCACACCTTCCGGGAATGGCTTGTTGAACACGACATCGAGTGTATCGCCTTTCACCTTGGCAGTACCCACCTCAATGTCCATTGTTCCATACGTATAGTTTCCATACGGCATAGCCATGAAACTAACTTCTTCCGCCGCAGATACGGTCTGACTGCCCGAGTGCAGCCACGGCAGCATCTTGTAGCCGAACTTGGCTTTTGCCACACTGGTCACCAAGTTGCACGGATAAGCGGTTGAGTTGTTGTTGGTAATAAGTCCCATGAACACAGCCGGTGTTTCCGTATATGTCGTGGTGAAGTCGGTAGACACCTCATTCAAGTTAGAGATGGAAAGACGTCCATACTGCAACACCTCATTACCCATCGCGCTTCCGACAGTCACAGTCACCTCGCCAGTAGTACGTGTCTTACCGTCAGAGTCATAGTTCTTGACGCGGTAAGTAATCAATCCCGATTTGCCCACAAGCGTGTCTGTATAAGACAAGTTCTTCAGACCGGTCATTGCCTTCTTTGATATAGCCACGAAATCGGCATCCACTCCAGCAATCTTTCTCTCGATGAAAATAGAGTCTGTCTGCTTGCCGTTCCAATGCTTCCATGAAAGCGTAGCCCTTTTTGTCGTGCTCTTGTATTCAAGCGTCAAGTCCTGAGGCGCCCAATGATTCCACTTAGGCACATATCCGCCACCATTCGTATATGCAGGTTTCGACTTCAGAGCCGCATAATACTCGCCGCCTTTGGTCAGCTTGCCGCTGAGATACACCGCACGCGCATCCTGCACCCAGTTGTAAATGGCATAACGCTCACAATTGTCATTCGGTTCCAGTCCGTTAGCGAGAATATCCTGCAAGGCATTCTTCAGCGTAGTTTGGTTGGCATCGGATGCCGACATGTCGGAAGTAGGCCAGCTCTCACCGGATGTAGTCCAGTTCGCGCCATAGTTCCACTCTGTAATCCATGTCGGACGTCCTCCGTAAGTGCTTGCGTTCGCATTCACATTCCAAGAATAGTTTCCGCCATTGTTATGTACATAATAATGGTCGCATATAAAGTCTATACGGCAGTTGTATTTCTCCGCAAGCGACATGAAAGTCGTAAGCCATGACGAGCGGCTGTTGCCCGAGGTCATTGCCGGAGATCCTACACGGAATCCTCCGCTATACGCGTTATTCTGCCATGAGCCGTTCTCTCCGAAGAATGTGGACTCAATATCTCCCACCTCTATATATTGCTCTTTCGAGTCGGACTGGTTGTTCGGTTCGTTGTTGCCCAAGAATGTATTCACATCATTTCTGCTATTGATGCTCGACCAAGCAGGCCACCCCTCATGATGATGATGCGGAATATACTCATAGTCACGGCTTGAAGGAGTCGTATTGTTCCAGTCGTAATACCATGTCACATTCAACGCGGCAAGCTGTCCTCCATCTCCTCCCGCATTACCTTTCTTCGTCACCTTGTTCCACGGGAACACCCTGATAAATCCTATTCGGTTCTTGAGGTACGCGCCGTTCTGCACCACATTGAGGTCTACTTCAAGATCCTCATCCTGTGCGATAAACACCCGGCTGTAACCCGTTCCGTCCGTGTTACATGCCATTGTCACCATATATCCTCTCTTGAGCTTGAACGACTCGATGTTATCAAGAAAGTCTCCAAGAGAAGTGTATTTAGTATAAGGGATGAAACCCTGTCTTGACTCACCCGTAAAGCCGGCGTCAGTATAGACAGTCAATGCTTCCTCATAAGAAGTGTCGGGATGAGGATATACAACGCAACCGTTCTCATAAATACCGATACGGCAATTCACTTTGTCTACCGCCGCCTCGCCATTAATAAAAATGTGCGGCAGACAAGACGCAAGCACCTGTGAAGGCTTAAGTCCATCGAACACAAGCACCGCTTCCGGATTGGTCAAATCCACACTTCCGGCAACGGCAAAGGGAGCTGTTCCACTGATATGGTAGTCCACCGCCTCGTCTATCGTTACAGCCGACTCAACCTGAGCCACACTCTTTACAGGATTCGCCGCATAAGCCATTGACATTGAGGTTAAAGCAAAAGCCGCCATCAAATGTCTCATTTTAAATGGAATCTTATTCATTGTATTATTTGTTAGTATTATTTGTTACACATCAAGTCAGGTTTGTCATCAACAGGTTATAATTACACAAAGCATAATCATCAAAGAATAGACAAAAAATCCATGCAATTATAGTAACTTTTTTCTGAACGGAAGAAAATGCAAACGGCAAAATATCAAATACTTGTTTATTTTTAACGTTTAAGTTGTTTTGCCGATATGTAGGAGGTCACAAATATACAAGAAAACAAATCGGCAAGCATAACATAGTGTTCTTGCAAAACATGGCAAAAACGGCCTTATAAAAATCCTTGTTTGCTTTGATGTGTTCAGGCAAATTCTTTTGACTTTTTGTAAGTATGTATTTTGAATGTATCCGGACAGACTCCTCCGTCGCAAGGCGACACCTCCTCTAACTTAGAGGAGGAGCTATATATCTTGTCAATCAACACGTTAGTTTCTCCATAAGCATGGTAACCTGGCTCCTCCCCTAAGTTAGGGGAGGTGTCACGAAGTGACGGAGGAATCCGTCACAAAAGTCAATAAAAATTAGAGTATACTGACATTTTGATATGTTAAATCCCGACGCCGTAGAATCGCCTCAAAATGAACCGAACCTTGCCTCGGTTGAAAAAACGCGATTCTACGGCGACTTCAAACCCTCAAAATTCGAGCGGACAAATAGAACAATTCAACCGACTAAAAGATATAGAAATTCAACCCAAGCCCCACCTTTCCCACCCAAAAGTCCAACAAAACCCCAAATTACAAGGTGCTGAAAATTTATTTCCAAGGCACACTGATTTTTTCCGCAAGGCGCACAAAATTTATTTTCAAGGCGCACAAAATTTTCAAAGCCCCTTTTTCGGCCCAAAATCGGGCATTTTTCCGAATCACGCCCTCAAAAAGACGACAACAATCTTTTCCATGCCCCGAAAAACAAAAATGGATTCTGAACCTGAAAAAAGACAATTTTAAGACAAAAATTTCATAACTCACTGATTATCAACACATCCTATTTTGACTCCAACCATGCGTTCCACGTCTAAAACTATGTCTTTTTCACTAAAAACACATTCCGTTGATTATCAACGATTTACCGATACAAAATTCAAAATCAGGCATCAGACAAGGGCAAGAAGCCACGGGAAATGTTAAAAAACGCGGTTCCATCACAAGTGACATAATGTCAGCAACACCTGTCCACATATTACAGTCCGGCAAGAAGCGCGGCAGAATGATTCGAGCCAGCACAACCTCTATAATATGTAAAGTATGGACAAGACGCGCGCCGGATGTGGAGGCGGCATTTTTTCAGGCAAGAGTTTGTACCCACTATGTGATTACCATTCCCATTCGAAATGTCGGATGAGCCTCAAAACGCACACTGCCACAAACATATTGTTCCATTGCACGATTGCAGGAAATAAGCAGACGAGTTGATAAGCAAAGTAAAAAAAACAAATAAAAGTAGCGGTTATACCAATTTTCTTTATTACTTTTGCGGAAATATAACAAAACAACAGTCTGTCATGGTATTTACAGCACAACAGATAGCATCTTTTACCGGCGGAACAATAGAAGGCGACGAAAACGCATCAGTCAGCACTTTCGCAAAGATAGAAGAGGGAGTGCCTCACGCACTGTCGTTTCTTGCCAATCCGCAATATGAGCATTATATATATGAGACAAAATCAAGCATAGTGCTCGTAAATCGCGATTTCAAACCGTCACAGCCGGTCAGCACCACTCTTGTGAGGGTTGACAACGCATACGAGTCAGTGGCTAAATTGCTGACCTTGTACCAAAGTATGCAGGAAAGAAAAACCGGAATCAGTGAGAAAGCTTATATATCTCCTTCCGCCACTATTGGCGAGGACTGCTATATAGCCCCTTTCGCATACGTGGGCGACCATGTCAGCATCGGGCGCGGCACCTCCGTGTATCCCAATGCGGTAATCGGTGACGGAGCGAGCATAGGAGAAGACTGTACTGTCTACCCCAATGTTACCGTCTACCACGGATGCAAGATAGGCAACCGGGTGGTGATTCATGCGGGAGCAGTGATTGGAGCGGACGGTTTCGGGTTTGCTCCGACAGCGGATGGCTATGAGAAAATTCCGCAGATAGGCATCGTAACCATAGAAGACGATGTAGAGATTGGCGCCAACACTTGTGTGGACCGCTCCACAATGGGCAGCACAGTCATCCGCCGTGGTGTGAAACTTGACAATTTGGTACAGATAGCCCATAATGTGGAAGTGGGCAGCCATACAGTCATGTCCTCACAAACGGGAGTGGCAGGAAGCGCGAAAGTGGGCGAATGGTGCATGTTCGGCGGACAAGTAGGCATTGCCGGTCATATAAAAGTAGGCGACCGCACACACATAGGCGCACAGTCAGGTGTTCCAGGCGGCAATGCAGCACGCCGTGGAGGAGCTACCTTGATGGGCTATCCGGCTGTAGACCACAAGATGTTCGCCCGCCAGTCGGCAGCAATGAAGAGCCTGCCCGACATGCTGGTGGAAGTGGCACAACTAAAACGTGAGATAGAAGAACTAAAAAAGAACATTAAAGCATAAAAAGAATGCTGCCAAGAATGAGGCGACAATGCATCATTCGAAATACAAAGCAGGCATCCGGCATCTCAATGCTAATGTCTGACTGGTTGACAATGGCGGCAGATTTCTGAAAAAGCAACAGATATGCAGAAACAACTAACATTGAAAGACAGTTTTGTAGTGAAGGGTAAAGGTCTTCACACAGGACAGTTCATCACTGCAACATTCACCCCTGCGCCAGAAAATCACGGCTATAAGATACAGCGTACAGACATAGACGGGGAACCGATTGTGGAATGTATAGCCGAGAATGTAGGTGACACTCAGAGAGGTACCGTATTGGTAAAGGGAGACATTAAGATAAGCACCATAGAACATGCAATGGCCGCACTCTACGCATCAGGCATAGACAACTGCCTGATAAGACTTGACGGTCCGGAAATGCCTATTCTTGACGGAAGTGCGGCAATATTCATGGAAGAAATAGAGCATACCGGAGTGGTGGAGCAGAATGCCAACAAAGACTTCTATGTGGTGAAGCACAAAATGGAAATAAAAGGCGAGAATGGCGAGCACCTTCTGCTTGTACCGGACGATGAGTTCTGCGTCAATGCCATGATTGCCTTCAACTCCAAGATTCTGGCAAGCCAGTTTGCCACTCTGAACTCATTAAGTGAGTTTGCCACAGAAATAGCCTCAGCGCGCACCTTCGTATTTGTGCGCGAGATAGAGCCGTTGCTACAAGCCGGGCTCATCAAGGGCGGCGACCTTGACAACGCGATTGTCATTTATGAGAACGAATTGCCTCAGGAGCGTTTCGACAATCTGGCGGACAAGATAGGCATTCCTCACAAAGACGCCACCCAGCTCGGATACATCAACAACAAGCCCTTGACATGGCCAAACGAGACGGCACGTCACAAGCTTCTTGACATCATCGGCGATTTGGCTCTCATTGGCAAGCCTATCAAAGGTAGAGTGATTGCCACCAAACCGGGACATACCATCAACAATAAATTTGCGCGTGAGATAAGAAAAGACATACGCAAGCACGAAGTGCAGTGTCCAAATTACAATCCGAACGAAGAGCCGGTGATGGACGTGAACCGTATACGGGAACTATTGCCTCACCGCTACCCTATGCAGCTGGTGGACAAGATTATAGCCATAGATGAGAACTATATCATCGGTGTGAAGAACGTCACTTCCAACGAGCCGTTCTTCACGGGGCATTTCCCTCAGGAGCCGGTCATGCCGGGAGTATTGCTTGTGGAGGCTATGGCACAAGCCGGCGGCCTGCTCGTACTGAATACGCTGCCCGACCCGGAAAGATTCTCCACCTATTTCATGAAGATAGACAATGTGAAGTTCCGCCGCAAAGTGGTTCCGGGCGACACACTCATTTTCAAAGTAAAACTGCTGTCACCAGTCCGCCGAGGCATATCATCCATGCGCGGACTGATATTTGTGGGAGACACAATTGTGGCAGAAGCGGAGTTCACAGCCCAGATAGTAAAGAACAAATAATTACAACAGGGGAAATGCCCTCATATATTCAGGGGACGGAGCCATATCGGCTGCAAAACGCGCCCTCTCCGTCTGCCAAATACAGTATAAATTAAAACCAAAGAAATATGTCAGAAATAAGCCCGTTAGCATTCATTGATCCGGAAGCAAAAATTGGAGAGAATTGTAAAATCGGTCCATTTTGCTTTGTGGACAAGAATGTAATTATTGGAGACAACAATGTGCTGATGAACAGTGTGACTCTTCTTTCCGGAACTCGTGCCGGAAATGGGAACACGTTCTTCCCCGGTGCCGTCATCGGCGCCATTCCGCAGGACTTGAAATTCAGAGGTGAGGAAACAACCGCAGAAATCGGTGACAACAACAATATAAGGGAAAACGTGACCATTCACCGTGGAACAGCATCGAAAGGCAAGACAGTGGTGGGAAGCAACAATCTCATCATGGAAAACGCCCACATCGCACATGACTGTGTGGTTGGCAACGGCATCATCATCGGCAACTCCACTAAACTGGCTGGCGAGGTTATCATTGACGACAATGCCATACTTAGCGGAGTGGTCCTTGTGCATCAGTTCTGCCACATCGGAGGCTATACGATGATTCAGGGCGGAAGCCGCACAAGCAAGGACATACCTCCTTTCATCATCGGCGGCAAAGAGCCTATCGCGTATGCCGGACTGAATATCGTAGGATTACGCAGACGCAAGTTCAGTGCCGAACTGATAGAAAATATCCATAACGCTTACCGTCTGGTGTATAACAGCAACCTGACTATAGCAGAAGCGGTGGAGCAAATAAAGAAGGACATTCCGATGAGCAAGGAAATCGAATATATCATTGATTTCATCAGTTCCTCGCAAAGAGGCATTATCCGATAAGCGGATGAATCTTGCGGAACAACAAGATACCGGATACATGGTTTACTGATTATAACTTAGCAATTTATGATTTACAGATTTACTATCATTTCCGATGAGGTTGAAGATTTTGTCCGAGAGATAAAGATTGATTCTGACGCAAAATTTTTGGAGCTGCACAAACTGATACTCAGTTCGTGCGGATACAAGGACGACCAGCTTACGTCATTCACCATCTGTGAAAACGGCTGGGAAAAAGGTCAGGAAATAACTCTTGAAGAAATGGACACAGACTCGGATGTGGACTCATACATCATGGCGGAGACCGAAATCGGTGAGCTTCTGGAGGAAGAAAAGCAGCATCTGCTATATACATTCGATCCTCTTGCAGACCGTTGTTTCTTCATCGAACTTTCGGAGATAATCACAGGCAAGAATCTTGCAAAAGGCAAAATTACACGCAGTGAGGGCAATGCGCCAGAGCAAAGTATTGATTTTGAGGCATTATTTGCAAAAGCTCCCGTTGCAACGACTATCGATGAGGACGATG
Source organism: Roseburia sp. (assembly GCA_023665185.1). Lineage (GTDB taxonomy): Bacteria > Bacteroidota > Bacteroidia > Bacteroidales > Bacteroidaceae > RGIG8745. The sequence continues at coordinate 121,723 of JAMPEL010000001.1, read as the reverse complement.
ACCTTTTCGGAAGTGACATATCTGACGAGGATATAAATATTGAAGGACTCGACATCAGCGAAGGTGAGCCTTTCCAATAAGAATTGATTTTGCGGAGAGTTTCTTATAAAAAACTCCGCAAGTACATATAAGTAATGACAGACTCCTCCGTCGCTTCGCGATGGAGGAGTCTGTAAAAATACACCCACACAAGACGCTTGCAATAAAGCGCGCCTGTCAAACACACCTGTACAAAACAATCTCCAGCATAAGACTGCCACAAAAATATGCTTCCATCATCCAACCCCAAAACACTCATTGTCCTTATAGGACCGACAGGAGTCGGCAAAACAAAATTGAGCTTGTCATTAGCCAAACATATAGATTCTCCCATCATCTCTGCCGATTCCAGACAGATATACAATACGATACGAATAGGCACAGCGGCCCCGTCAGCAGAAGAACTGTCGGCTGTAAGGCACTATTTTGTCGGCACACTGAACTTAGAAGAATACTATAGTGCCGCCCAATATGAGGCAGACGTGATGACACTTCTTGAAGAACTGTTCCGCACACATGACAAGATATTGCTGACAGGAGGAAGCATGATGTATATAGATGCCGTGACGAAAGGCATTGACGACATACCCACTATAGACGAGTACACAAGGAAATTGATGAAGCAGAAGCTTGAAACGGAAGGACTTGAAAGACTGACGGAGGAACTGCGCCTGTTAGACCCTGAATATTATAATATTGTGGATTTAAAGAACCACAAGCGTGTAGTTCATGCTCTCGAAATATGCTATATGACAGGAAAGACATACACATCTTTCCGAAAGAACATTCACAAAGAAAGACCTTTCCATATTATAAAAATCGGACTGCGGCGCGAAAGAGAAAATTTGTTTGCAAGAATCAACGCACGGGTTGATGACATGATGGAAAACGGACTTCTTGAAGAGGCACGTTCTGTCAGCCATCTGCGCCACCTTAACTCACTCAACACGGTGGGATACAAAGAACTGTTCAAATATATGGACGGAGAATGGAATCTTGGTACAGCTGTGGAGAGAATAAAGAAAAACACAAGAGTATATGCCAAGAAACAAATGACGTGGTTCAAACACGATGAGGATATAGATTGGCTGGACGCAGACAACATGACTAATGAAGAAATGGTAGAGGCTGTCATGAAAAGACACGGATTGGAATAGCAAGCAGGATTTGTGGGCACATATCTCACAGTTCCGGCAATCAGAGGGAAAACACAGAATATAACAAGCCTGTCAATCAACATGTTCGTCTGCTAAATAAAAATATCGGATAATGCTATGCTGATATATAAAAAAGAGGTATATTTGTACGGTAAACTTGTTGATTGCAAAATCATAATACTAACATATAACTAAATAATAATACTCTTTTAATTCATGAACATCAAACATTTTTTTACTTGCAGCCTGTTAGCAGCATCGCTTGCAGCCAATGCACAAATTCCGATGTGGCTTGACCCGGGAAAGAATGCCGACAACAGACTTGAAAACGTGGCAAATTATTTTGCATACGAAACAGAACAAGCTGCCGTCAAAGGGAACAAAGCTGACTCAAAACGCTTCTTGTCCATCGACGGAGAGTGGAAATTCTACTGGGTAGAAAATGCCAATGAACGTCCGGAAGGTTTTTATGCCGTAAATTATGACGACTCCAAATGGGGCAAAATGCCTGTTCCCGGCATGTGGGAGCTTAACGGATATGGAGATGCCATATATGTCAATAACATGTACGCATGGAGACATGACTGGGAAACAAACCCTCCGATTGTACAGGACAAGAACAACCATGTAGGTTCTTACCGAAAGACATTCCGCCTACCTGCCAACTGGAAAGGCGAGAAGGTATTTATGCACATAGGTTCGGCAACAAGCAACATCACAGTATATGTAAACGGAAAATATGTGGGTTACAGCGAAGACAGTAAAGTAGCGGCAGAATTTGATATTACAAACTATGTAAAACCGGGAGAAGACAACCTCATCGCATTGCAGATCATGCGCTGGTGTGACGGAAGTTATCTTGAAGATCAGGACTTCTGGCGTCTCTGCGGTATTGCACGTGAGTCATATCTGTACGCACGTCCTCAGAGTCATGTACGCGACCTCTTCATCGCTCCTGACCTCGTGAACAACTATAAGGATGGTAAACTGAACATCAATCTTGACGCTGACGCGGCTGACGGAAAGACTGTATTGCTGACATTGAAAGACAAAAACGGTAAAGTGGTGGCAGAACAGACTGCCACTGTCGCAAATGGAAAAATGTCGGCTGAGATTAATGTGAAGAACCCACTGAAATGGAGCGCGGAAGAACCAAATCTATACAAGCTTTACACAACATTGAAGGACGGCAACACTGTGATTGAAGTAATTCCACAGAATGTAGGTTTCCGAAAAGTAGAGATTAAGAACCAACAATTGCTCGTAAACGGCAAGCCGGTACTAATAAAAGGTGTAGACCGTCATGAATTAGACCCAGACGGAGGTTATGTTGTCAGTGTTGAGCGCATGATTCAGGACATCAAAATCATGAAGCAACTGAATGTCAATGCAGACCGTACATGCCATTATCCAAACGATCCGCGCTGGTATGACCTTTGCGATGAATATGGTATCTATATCACAGCAGAGGCTAATATCGAGAGCCACGGAATGGGTTACGGAGAAAAGACACTTGCAAAAAACGAGGCTTACCACGACGCACATATTGAACGCAACAAAAACAACGTACTTGTATTGAAAAACCACCCATCAATCATTGTATGGAGCTTAGGAAACGAAGCCGGATATGGCAAAAACTTTGAGGACGCATATGATTGGGTGAAGTCGTATGACTCTACTCGCCCAGTACAGTATGAGCAGGCTGGTCAGAACGGAAAGACTGATATTTTCTGTCCTATGTACTACGGCTATGAAGGATGTGAGAAATACAGCCAAAACGACAATCCTCGCCCACTCATCCAGTGTGAGTACGCTCATGCAATGGGTAATTCTATGGGTGGTTTCAAAGAATATTGGGATATGATTCGCAAATATCCTAAATATCAAGGCGGTTACATTTGGGATTACATCGATCAGGGACTCCGCTCAAAGAGCAAGGTGACAGGCAAAGAAATATACGCATATGGAGGTGACTTTGGACGTTTTCCTGCTTCTGACAATAACTTCAACTGTAATGGTATCATCAGCCCAGATCGCAAACTCAATCCACATGCATACGAAGTAGAATATTATTATCAGAACATTTGGACGACTCTCAAAGACGCAAAATCAGGCACTATCGAAATATTCAACGAGAACTTCTTTGTGCCTATACACAATGTTACTCTCCACTATACAATAGAGGCAGAGGGCGAAAAGATTGAAGAAGGCAGTGTTGCTGTAAGCAAACTAAACATCGCTCCTCAATCGCGCAAGCAGATAAAGATTGCAGCAATTGCAAAAGCTTTGAAGAACAAGAGTTTGAAAGATAAGGAAATCGTTTGCAACATCCAATATCTTGTAGATGCACAGGAAGGACTGCTCGACAAGGGCGAGAGTGTGGCTCACGAACAGTTTGTGCTTACTCAATATGCTTACCCTGTAATCGAGAATATCGTGAAAGCAGAAGGCGCAAAGGTGGAGAAAGATGCCCGCATCGCATATACCGTACTCAGCGCAAATGGTGTAAAAGTGACATTCAACAACGACAATGGATTCATCTCATACATTGACGTAGACGGTAAACAGATGATGCAAGACGGTTATCAGCTTGTTCCTGAGTTCTGGCGTCCGGCAACAGACAATGACCACGGCGCACAAATGCAGAAGAAACTAAGCGCATGGCAAAATCCTCATCTCCGCAAGACTTCATTCAATGTGGAGGCACAAGGAAACAACCAAGTGGTGAAAGCCGAATACGAGATTAAGGCTACAAGCTCAAAACTCAGTCTCACTTACACAATGACACCGGAAGGCAAACTGGTGGTGGAACAGGCACTTACAGTAGATCCGGAGGCTGAACACAAGCCACAACTTCTACGCTATGGTATGGAAATGGAAATGCCACAGGAATACAACGAGATAGAGTTCTATGGAAAGGGACCTCATGAAAACTATATCGACCGCGCATACTCACAAACAATCGGTGTGTACAAGCAGAGTGTGGCAGATCAGTATTATCCATATATCCGTCCACAGGAGTCTGGAAACAAGACACAAGTACGCTATTGGAAAGTACTTAATGCTGCCGGCAAGGGACTTTTGTTTGAGAGCAGCGAACCAATGGAGTGCAAGTCGCTCAACTATTTGAACGATGACCTTGCAGTAGGCAAAGACAAAGCACAGCATCACTCAGGCGACCTGACTCCTCGCCAATTCACATCCGTACATATCGGTCAGCGTGAAATGGGTATCGGATGCGTGAACAGCTGGGGTGCATGGCCGCGCAGCGAATACCAGATGCCTTACAAGGACTACAAGTTTACATTTATCATCAGTCCTGTAAAATAAGCACAACTGTCTGAAAAAACAGCAGATAAGTTATAAATAAAATCCGTGGATATGTCCTATAACAGACATAAATCCACGGATTTTTGATTGTCTTTCTCATCTATCTTCCCCTCCCTCCTACTATTTACAGAAGAAAAAAAATACATACTCCTCTATTTAGAAACATATACCAATCATAATCAGTCCCTATTTTCACGAATATATAGACAGCCTCAACATTTACGGATTTATTCTCAAAGGAAGCATTATATATCTTGCATTTTGGATATGCAGGACACTCCGAAAAGCATCAAATAGCATTGTCTGTGCATTGGAAAACATAACATTACTCACATATATTTCTCGCCAGCATTCACATTCTGTGCCAACAAAGTTGCATTCTCATTCAGCCTTGACCCAACAGGGACAATATTTGTTGCCGTCACCACCACACTACCTTCTCAGAAGAAATACTCTTGTACGAACTTCCCCAAAGACAAAACTTACAAAGACACTGTTTTAGCGATATAATCAAGGTTATCATATTATAGTTTAATAATTTATCCAATTCTTTTAAGCAGAAAATATAAAAAAACAAGTTCTTATTGGGTGGAACAAAGTAAAAATTATAACTTTGCGTGTTAGTAAACACTACAGAAAAACTTTAAATGGAAAACAATGGCTAATAGTAGAGAAAAACTCTTCGAGGAGTTTCAGTCACCTACCACACAGGAGTGGCTTGACAAAATTCAAGTTGACCTGAAAGGTGCAGACTTTGAGAAGAAGCTGGTGTGGAGAACCGGCGAAGGCTTCAATGTACAGCCTTTTTACCGTAAAGAAGATTTGGAAGGACTCAAGGCTATAGACTCAATGCCGGGAGAATATCCATTCGTCCGCGGAAACAAAAAAGACAACAACCTTTGGTATGTTCGTCAGGACATTGTGGTAGACGATGCAAAATCTGCCAATGAGAAAGCACTTGACATCCTGAACAAGGGTGTCAACTCACTTGGATTCTCAATTCCTTCAAGCATGATCAATGAGGAGATGGTGGAGACTCTCCTTAAAGACATCTGTCCGGAATGTGTAGAACTCAACTTCAAGACATGCCAATGCCATTGTGTGGAGTTGGCAAACCTCCTTGTAAAATATTTCAAGAACAAGGGTGTCAAACTCGAAGAGCTTGAAGGAAGTATCAACTTCGACCCGATAGAAAAGATTCTGGTAAAAGGCAAAAACACTTCCGGTATTATTGCAAAGAGTAAGGATTTGGCAGAGGCACTTGCTGAGTTGCCAAAATACCGCTGCATAAATATCAACAGTGTATCACTCAACAATGCAGGCGCTTTCATTTATCAGGAACTCGGATATGCATTGGCATGGGGCAACGAGTACTTGCAGCAGCTGACTGATGCCGGAATGGATGCAACAGACGTGGCAAAAAGAATAAAGTTCAATATGGGAGTAAGCGAAAATTATTTCCTTGAAATTGCCAAGTTCCGTGCGGCACGTATGCTTTGGGCGCAGGTGGTAAAACAGTATGAGCCAAAATGCGACTGTGCTTGTCGTATGCATGTGTGTGCCATCACGACAGAATATAACCAGACAATGTATGACAGCTATGTAAACCTGCTCCGCTCACAAACAGAAGCTATGTCTGCCGCTATAGCAAATGTAGACTCAATCATTGTCACTCCTTTTGACAAGCCATATAAGACTCCGGATGAGTTCTCAGAGCGTCTGGCGCGCAACCAGCAACTGCTGTTGAAGGAAGAGGCTCACTTTGATAAGATTGTAGACGTTGCCGGTGGCTCATATTATATAGAACACCTTACTGATGCGATAGCAAAAGAAGCATGGAAACTATTCCTTGATGTGGAGAACAACGGAGGATTCTTGGCACTCTCACTGGAAGGAAAGATTCAGGAAGCAGTAAACGCATCAAACAAGACACGTCATGCCAATGCGGCAAAACGCAAGGAATTCATGCTCGGAACAAACCAGTTCCCTAACTTCACAGAAAAATCAGAAGGAAAGACTCCTACAAGCGGATGTAAGTGCGGATGCGGACACCATGCAGAAGAAGCAACCATTGTTACACTTGACAAGAGCCGTTTGGCAAGTGAGTTTGAAAATCTTCGCCTTGCTACTGAAAATTCAGGTAAACAACCTGTTGCATTTATGCTTACAATAGGCAATCTCGCCATGAGACAGGCACGCGCACAATTCTCTTGTAACTTCCTTGCATGCGCAGGCTATAAAGTAATTGACAACCTCGGATTCCCGACTGTGGAAGAAGGAGTTGAAGCTGCAATGAAAGCACAAGCCGACATCGTTGTCATCTGTTCAAGTGATGACGAATATGCAGAATATGCCATACCTGCATTCAAGGCACTCAATAACCGCGCAATGTTTGTCGTGGCGGGTGCTCCTGCATGTAGCGAAGAGTTAAAGGCTGCCGGTATAGAGAATTTCATCCATGTACGTGTAAACCAGCTTGAAACGCTGAAAGCTTACAACAACAAATTGGGTATCAATTAATTTGCTTTTTAGAACACAAAGCACAAATTCCCTTGTAAAAAGACAAGAGAAAAACGGCTGTGTTCCCAATAGAAAAAGACAATGAGAAAAAATTTTAATGATATAGATATATATGCCGGCATACAGACCAAAAACGGTCAAGAATGGCAGAAAGAAAACAGCATATCCGCTAACTGGAGAACTCCAGAGCAGATAGACATACAGCCTGTTTACACAAAAGAAGACCTTGAAGGAATGGAACACCTTGACTATACAGCGGGTATTCCTCCTTATTTGCGTGGTCCATACTCAATGATGTACCCATTCCGTCCCTGGACAATCCGTCAGTATGCAGGCTTTTCTACGGCAGAAGAATCAAATGCGTTCTATCGCCGTAACTTAGCAAGCGGACAGAAAGGTCTTTCCGTCGCGTTCGACCTTCCAACTCACAGAGGATACGATCCGGATAACGAGCGAGTGGTAGGCGATGTAGGAAAAGCTGGTGTGTCAATATGTTCATTGGAGAACATGAAGGTGTTGTTCGCAGGTATTCCGCTCAACAAGATGTCTGTATCTATGACAATGAATGGCGCAGTACTTCCAATACTTGCTTTTTATATCAATGCAGGACTTGAACAGGGTGCAAAGCTTGAGGAAATGGCAGGAACTATACAGAACGATATTCTGAAAGAATTCATGGTGCGCAATACTTATATCTACCCACCTGCATTCTCAATGAAAATAATTGCGGACATTTTCGAGTACACTTCACAGAAAATGCCGAAGTTCAACTCTATATCCATTTCCGGCTATCACATGCAAGAAGCAGGTGCCACAGCAGATATTGAACTTGCATATACCCTCGCAGACGGTATGGACTATCTTCGTGCAGGTGTAAATGCAGGCATTGACATTGATGCTTTTGCACCACGCCTTTCTTTCTTCTGGGCTATCGGAATGAACCACTTCATGGAGATTGCAAAAATGCGTGCAGGACGTCTTCTTTGGGCTAAAATAGTAAAAAGTTTCGGTGCAAAGAACCCTAAATCAATGGCTCTCCGTACACACTCTCAGACTTCAGGATGGTCGCTTACAGAGCAAGATCCATTCAACAATGTAGGTCGTACATGTATAGAAGCTATGGCTGCCGTACTCGGACATACACAGTCACTCCATACAAATGCCCTTGACGAGGCAATTGCACTGCCTACGGACTTTTCTGCACGTATCGCACGTAACACACAGATTTACATACAGAATGAGACCAAAGTATGTAAGCAAATCGACCCGTGGGCAGGTTCTTATTATGTGGAGACTCTCACAAACGAGATTGTACACAAAGCATGGGAACACATACAGGAAATCGAGAAACTTGGCGGTATGGCAAAAGCTATTGAGACAGGTCTGCCTAAGATGCGTATTGAGGAAGCAGCAGCACGTACTCAAGCTCGTATAGACTCAGGAGCACAGACAATTGTCGGTATCAACAAGTACCGTCTGGAACACGAAGACCCTATCGATATTCTTGAAGTAGACAACACTGCTGTACGTAAACAGCAGGAAGTGTCTCTTGCCGAACTTCGCGCTAACCGCGATGAAGAAGCTTGCAAAGCGGCACTTGCTGAAATCACCAAGTGTGTTCAAGAGTTTAAGAACGGAAAGAAATCAGAGAACAATCTTCTTGACCTTGCTGTGAAAGCAGCCGGACTGCGTTGCTCACTTGGTGAAATCTCAGACGCTTGCGAGGCTGTTGCAGGTCGCTATAAAGCAGTAATCAGAACTATCAGTAACGTGTATTCATCAGAAAGCAAGAGCGACAAGGACTTTGAGGTGGCTTGTCAGCTGACAGAACAATTCGCACAAAAGAATGGTCGTCGCCCACGTATCATGATTGCAAAAATGGGACAGGACGGACATGACCGTGGTGCAAAAGTATGTGCTACAGGATATGCAGACTGCGGATTCGATGTAGATATGGGACCATTGTTCCAGACTCCGGCAGAATCTGCACGTCAGGCAGTTGAAAACGATGTCAACGTACTTGGTGTAAGCTCGTTGGCCGCAGGACACAAGACACTTGTACCACAGGTTATTGAAGAGTTGAAGAAACTCGGACGCGAAGACATTCTTGTCATTGCCGGTGGTGTTATTCCTGCACAAGACTATGATTTCTTGTATCAGGCAGGAGTAGCAGCAATCTTCGGACCTGGTACTTCCGTAGCTAAAGCCGCTTGCGAAATCATGAAGATTTTGAATGAAGACTAACCGGTATTCCGGTCGCTAAAAAATAAGGTTATAAGGTTGCCGAAAAGACTGTACACAAAGTCCTTTTGGCAAACCTTATAACCTTTGTTTTTACTATCACAGCATCCACTTGAAGGGCTCATACGACATTTCAAGTGATAGATAATACATAAATTCAAATATTGAAACGTGTCGTAAACATCATACTGCGAGGCAACAGATGATATTCCGTAATAGACTCGGTCAGTTCTGCATCGGAACGTGAAACAAAAGTACGGGTATTAAAAACATTACATACTTCAAGAACTAATTCCAGCTTTTTTTTCATACGGTAAGTAAGTGAACAATCCAAGAAAGCATAATCCTTCTTTCCTTGAAAGCCACCATTATGCGTATGACATGCTGTCATATTCATCAGCACACTGTTTGGTATGATTGTAATATCCAAATTACCACGCTGGCTGAACGTATGGATAGTGTGTGTATATGCCTGCGACATGGAAGACAAGTATGTATAGTCACAGCCATAGCCGATACGGATTCTGTTGATGATGTTGCAGGAGGCATTTCCATGTATATGATAGACACAACTATGAAAATCAGTAGGTGCAGACTGACGCAGAACGAGACCGTTATTACGGGTATAGCCCACATTCACTTCTATTTTTGTGTCTTTCCAACCAAAACCTTTGCTGATATTACCCGTCAGCGAGTAGATGTCATTATGATGCGGCATATACTCGGCTTGTATAACCGTATGGTTGTTTTTGTCTATTGCAGTTCCGTAGATTATATCGCTCCATGAACGGGAAGCAGTACCCTGTAGATAAGCAAAAAAACTGCTCATAATATCCTTGTAATTGATTTTTGCATCCAATTTGACAGAAGAACTGCCTGTGAGATTCGCCACATAGCAACTTGTAGTACGGTAGTCACGCATGATATAGGCAGTAATGAGCTGTTCCCATGAGGTCTGGCTCATACCGTAATATCCAAAAGTCCAATTGTCATTGGCTTTCCATAAAAAGCCAAATGATGGTGAAAAACGCACCTTCACTGCATCGACTTCATCTATTACATTAGTATAGGACAACACTAAAGGAAATCTGAATTGTACCGTATTCTTGCTGGAAAAATCAAATCCTCCCCCTCCGTCAGTACGATGTATCCAATGCGTGTGGTTTGCCACTCCCAAATTACGATGGTAGGCATACTGTCGAATTTCATTAGCATTGGAAAGGATTGTCCCATTTGCTTCACCATTGACCGGAGATGTCAAGAGTATTACACAAGTATTTCTTTTCAGTATTATTCTCGTATGAGAGCCGTATTTCCACATCTTCAGCCCTGATACCTTTAGTTGCAATATTGTAGCGACCTTGCAACACATCCATGTTTTCGATGTAGAAATGATTAATGGGGATTCCTTGATATCTTATTACCCCTCCCTCCACAGTTATTCCGGGCAATTGTTTCAGCACATCGCCTATTGTACGGTCATGTTCTTTGGTGTAAGCCGCCACCAGATAATTGAGAGTATCACGGCTTCCCCACAACTTCTGTGCCTTTATCTGCACCTCACGCAACATGATATTTTGCTCTTCCGCTTTGAAATCCAATGTTTGGGTTACTGCATTTATCCTCTTTACCTTACACATTACATTAAAACCTGTCAGACGAACCAAAATCTCATCGCATTCAGTCATTAAACCAATCGTATAATATCCCCCCTCCATCTGTCATGCCGTATGCTATCACAGACGAGTCCGAAGGCTGCAATACAGTTATGATCAGAGCCTCCATAGGTGTTCCTTCCGTATCAGTGACACGACCAGAAACAGTCACAGAATCTCTCTGTTGGGCATACAGAGCAACGAAGAAAAGCGTGTAGAAAAGAATAATTGCAGAACGTCTTATCATTTTAGTTCTATTGGATAATAAGGTTGTGATTTATGTTCCTGTCCGTCACCCAAATGATTGTTTATACCATAATCAGCCGCAAAAGCTCCGTGGTCTTTATGTAGCATCGCCTCCATCTTCAGAGCTTTGCTACGTTTAATGGGGCGTATCTTCTCATCGAATATCTTCATGCATTCCTCATCTCTCACTTGTTCTATTCCGACTGCAATAAAATGGTATTCATTTTTCTCTTCTGCAACTTCCAATATAAGTCCGGGTAGTCCTTGCAGTTTCCACGGTACATAACTCAAAGGTATTTCCGAAGTAAACCAGACTTCATAGTCACATCCACGGAATGAACACGTGGCACGCTGACAATTATATCCTATAATTATTTTGTGTTCAGGAAAAACATTCCACTTTAAATTCGGTATAGGTTCTGCATACTGGAATACTCCCGCCACATCCAAATTGACTATTTGTGTCAGCGTTTTCTCGTCAGGATAGCCAATATTACCGGACAGCCGTGTGCCGTCAAGTATTGCTGACATTATGTCACTTGGACAGGGAAGGCGAATTTTAACATTTGGGGCGGATGCTGACTTTGATTTTATGCTTGTTTTTTGGATATTCATTGATAAACAACTGATAATCAAACAAATACATTTTTCGTAAAAATATGCGGTTTTAGACCAAAAACGCATGGTTGGAGTCAAAATAGGATGTATTGATAATCAGCAAGTTATGAGAATTTTGTCTTAAAATGATCTTTTTTCGGGTTCAAAATCAATTTTTGTTTGTCGGAGCATCAGAAAACCGATTGCGGTCTTTTTGAAGGCGCAATTCGAGAAAACACCCGATTTTAGCCCGAAAATGGGGCTTGAAAAAATTCGTTCACCTTGAAAATAAATTTTGTTCACCTTGCGCAGAAAATCAGAGTGCCTTGTAAATAAATTTACTTCACCTTGAAATTTTGACTTTTTGGGCACTTTGGGGTGAAAAAGGTGCATTTGAGGTTGAATTTATATATCTTTTAGTCGAGTGAATTGTCCTATTTGTCCACATGATTTTCGAGGTTCAAAAACCGCCGTAGAATCGCCTCAAATGGAACCGTGGAAAGGTTTGGTCGAAAAGACGCGATTCTACGGGGTTCGGTTTTAACAATTCAAATTGTCAGAAAATTGCGTATTTTGCAGACATATTGACAGTATTTTAGGAATACATTAAAAAGATACATCCACAAACACCTGCCTATAAAGTCTTGAAATCCATCATTTCAAGCCATCACAAAAAGGTCTGAAAAATGTATGACAAATAGAGCCAACCTGTTGTTTCATCACCACATCATAAAAATGGCACACATACAAACTCGCTTGGCTGCCACCACATCATAAGACCAATGCACAACCAATCTGCTTGATGAAATCCGCCACAGAAACCAACAGCCTCATCAACACACCATATACCGGCACTGACAATCAAGCATTTGTCCTGCCACCCTAAAAAATCCACAGTCATCTTGCTTTTATAATGAAAAAGCCGTACTTTTGCGTAACTATTAAAGACTATACATAAATGGTACAAAATAACAAAAAAGCTAATACAACAACGAAACCATCCTTTGTAAGTGCGCCTCCACAGCCTAAGAAGCAAAAGAAGACCACAGGAAGCAGTTTCGTACTTAAATCCTCGTTCACAAACCTGTTCCCATATTTGTTCGCATTGCTTTTCGGAATATATGCCTTCATCATGCTTTTTCTGAAAAACAGCGACTATCTGTATATGGTACAGGAAAAATCACTCTTTATCAACGCACAGTCATTTTTCAATGAGTGCATGAGCACTCCGGCAGGATTGTTATACTGGGCAGGATGCTACCTGACACAGTTCTTCTATTATCCGTGGTTAGGCTCAATCCTGCTTATAGTGATATGGTTAGCCACATACTTTCTTCTTTTAAGCACATTCAAAATACGCAGAGAATGGAGCATTGTCGGAATAATCCCATTGGTTGCCCTACTCTGCTCTGAGATAAGCATCGGCTATTGGCTTTACTACATAAAGATACAAGGATATTGGTTTGCCGAAAGTCTCGGTTTCCTTGCCGCAATACTGTCTGCATTCATAGCAAGCAGACTTTTTCCTAAATACCGTCCTGTATGGACTCTGATATGGACTGTTGCCGGCTACCCGCTTTTCGGATGGTATGCCTTGTTGGGCACGATATATTCCGCAATCAACGGACTTTTGACAAAAAACGGCACAGGAGCGCAGTCGATATTGGCAAATCCCAAAACAAACGCAATGACAGCCCTGATTGCGATAATCGGAACACCAGTTATATGGTATCAGTTCTACACAGGTACACGCATTGAAGACTCATGGACAGCCGGATTTCCGCTTTTCCAGTCAGACGCTTTCACATCATGGCTACTTGCACTGCCTTTCATCGTCATGGCAGTCATACCCCTGTTTGCCCCATTGTTCAGAACCGCAAACAACAAAGAGCAACAAACAGGCATAGCTGGCAAACAGGCATATATCATACTGACAGCCACTTGCCTTGTGGGAATATGCAGTGTGGCGGCTGTAAACACAGCCAATTTTGACAATTACAATTATCATGCTGAAATACGTATGTATCGTGCCGCCGATGAAGGAGACTGGCAGAAAGTGCTTGAAGAAGCCGCCAATCTTCCGGGAAAAGCGACGCGGCAGATTGTCATGTTCAAGAACATGGCACTGATGCATACAGGAGAAATGGGACATAAAATGTTCCACTACGACAACAGCGGCGAACCTCCATACGTATATGACTCATTAAGTGTGCGCATGGTGCAAACTGCCGCGCCAATGATATATTACCAATACGGCAAAACTAATTTCGCCTACCGTTGGTGTATAGAGAATTGTGTGGAGTTCGGTTTCAAAGTCAGCGACTTGAAAATCCTCACACGCTGCGCCATCCTCAACGGCGAATACCAACTTGCCAACAAATACATCAACATACTGAAGTCCACAACTTTTCAAGGCGGATGGGCGGACACATTCCTGCCTATGGTAAAAGACCCGGGCAAGATTGCGCAATTCAAGGAGTATGAGAACATACTTCCCCTGCGAGGCTACAAGGACATACTTGACGGAGACAACGGACTCTGCGAGATGTATCTGCTCAACTATTTCAGCAATTCCAGCAATGTAGACCCTAAATTCCAAGAGGTCACGCTGAACTTTGCCATGATAAACAAGAATATCCAACTCTTTTGGCCGCGTTTCTTCCAATATGCCACCTTACATCAGGGCGAGGAAATGCCAATACACTACCAAGAGGCGGCATTCCTGTATGGCACTCTGGAAAAAGGAGTGGACATAAAAAGTATGCCTTTCGACAAAGAAAGAGTCATCAGCAGGTATGCCGCGTTCCAGCAAATGTCGCAGTCACTGCTAAAACAGGGAATGAACGCACAGCAAGTCGGCGAGGCAATGAAAGATATATATGGAGACACTTTCTGGTGGTTCTATTTCTTCTGTAGAGACATAAAGTCATATTAATATACACATCATTGAAGACTGAATAAAATAAATGGAACAGATGATTAAAATAAAGAATATCATAACAATAGCCATAGCAGGCATCATTCTCTTTTTATCAGGATGCACCTCACATCCGTCCATACCGGATACATCCCGGAATACAAACAGAGAGCCAAAGATTTATCCTGACTACAAAGGAGTTACGGTTCCATGCAATATCGCTCCACTGAATTTTGCGGTAAAAGAAAACTCCGACAGGTGTGTCGCACATATCACATACGGCGACAAGCAACAGACATACGGCAAGGACTACAAAATTGTTATCCCTGAAGACGAATGGAAAGAAATGCTTGCCGCTGCAAAAGGCAAAAGCATTGAAGTGGAGATTTTTACTGAAAAAGACGGCGAATGGCAGGCATACAGCCCATTCCGCATATATGTTGCGGAGGAAGAGATTGACCCTTATATATCCTATCGTCTGATACCGCCTTCATACGTCGCATACGAAAAGCTCAGTATCAACCAGCGCAACCTCACAAACTTTGAGGAAAGGGTGATATACAAGAACATGATAGTGTCAAACGAAAAAGACGCTCAATGTATCAACTGCCATTCCTACCAGAACTATAAAACGGACAACATGCAGTTCCACATGCGTCAAAGCTATGGCGGCACAATGATTGTCAATGATGGGAAATTGAGAAAAATCGACATGAAAAGCGACTCCACACTCAGTGCCGGAGTATATCCCGCATGGCATCCGACAGAAAAACTGATTGCTTATTCTACCAATCTCACCGGACAGTCGTTCCATACCAAAGATATTGCAAAAATTGAGGTACAGGACACAAAAAGCGACCTCATACTATATGATGTCGAGAAGAACGAGATAAGCACTATCTGTGCTGATGAGGATGAGTTTGAAGTGTTCCCTACATGGTCGCCCGACGGTAAGACATTATACTACTCATCCGCCCATTTTGAATACAGAGACACTGTGGCAGAGGAAACGGAACAGATACAGAGATACAATGAAGTAAAATACGACATTTACCGCCGGAGTTTTGATGTTGCCACAAAGACATTCGGCAACCGCGAGCTTGTGTACTCAGCATCTTCACAGAATAAAAGCGCCACACTTCCGCGCATCAGTCCTGACGGCCGCCATCTTCTGTTCGCTATGGGCAACCACGGATGTTTCCATATCTGGCATCCGGAGTCGGATATTTATCTTACCGACTTGAAGACAATGAAGACACGCAAGCTGGAGAATGCCAACAGTCCAAAGGCTGAAAGCTATCACTCATGGTCGAGCAACGGACGATGGATTATTATCAGCAGCAGAAGGGATGACGGCAACTTCACCCGTCCGTTCATCGCCTACTTTGACAAGACAGGACATGCGCACAAAGCATTTGAAGTGCCACAAAAGGACCCTGACTTCTATACCTATTTCCTTTACAGCTACAATATACCGGAATTTATGGTTGAGCCGGTAAAAACAACTCCACAAGAGTTTGCCAGCGCGGCAAAGGCTAACGCTGTCAAAGCCACATACAAAGGGAAATAAAAAAGCGGCAGCAAGTCTGCCGCTACTATCTATCTCTGACTAATAACAATCAAACAGAATATCATGAAAAGAATTATCTTATCTGCGGTGGTCACGCTGACAACAGCAGCCACATTCGCACAAGGAACGGTTGAAGACTACAAGCGTGCCTTCGCCATACGTGGAAAGTACAGTAACAAAATGATTCATGGCAATGTCGATGCACATGCCATTGCGGGTACGCAAAAGTTCTGGTATTCCGACAGGGATACGGAAGGCACGATATACACAGTTGTAGATGCCAAGAACAACACAAAGGAAAATTTGTTTGACACAGGCAAACTGGCTGACGCACTAAAATCGCAAACCGGAAAAGAATTCAACCGCCATTATCTCGGATTGGGAAGAATGCGCGTAGACAAAGAGAACAAGCTGTATTTCAACTATGGCAGGCACAACTGGGTTTACGACATCACACAAAACACACTGCAAAAAGGAGATACCATAATAGACGCTCCTTACCACCACTGGATGGAAGTGCCGGAAGAGAAAGACGGGGTTATCGCCTCGCCCGACCGCAAACAGGAAATATTCTTTAAGGACAACAATCTATATCTGCGCAATACAGAAACAAAAGCAGAATCACCACTAACCAATGACGGAGTGGAGACCAACTACTACTCTTCATACGGAAGCTGGTCTGCCGACGGGAAATATTTCGCCACTGTAAAGATAAAGCCTGCGCCAAAACGCTATGTGTACATGGTGGAGTCATCACCGACAGACCAGTTGCAGCCAAAGCTCCACAAGCAGGAATATCCTAAACCGGGAGACTCTCTCAACTACCGTGTACCGGTCATCATTGAGACTGCGACAGGCAAGGTAACAGAACCAAGCACGGAGTTGTTCGCAAGCCAATACTATGTTACATCCCCACGTTGGGACAAAAACAACAAAACAGCCACATTCGAGTTTAATGAGCGCGGACACAAGCACTACCGAGTATTGGAATTGTCGGCAGAGACAGGAAAAGTACGTACCATCATCGAAGAGAAGAGCGACAAATACATCAACTATTCGCGCCAGTTCCGTCACGACTTTGCCGATGGAAAGCGCATACTGTGGATGAGCGAGCGTGACAACTACTGCCATCTGTATCTGTACAACCGTGAAACAGGAAAAGTCATCAACCAAGTGACAAAAGGCGAGTTTTATGTGCGCAATATCCAAAAGGTTGATGAAAAGAACGGCATCGTGTATTTCTCCGCTAACGGAATGAATAAGAACGAGGACCCTTATCTCATACACTACTATAAGGTTGGACTCAACGGCAAAGGGCTGAAATGCCTCACTCCTGAAGAAGGAAACCACAAGGCTGTGTACACAGACGACATGGCATATCTGATAGACACTTACTCCACAGTCCTGAAAGCACCTGTAACAGTTCTCCGCTCGGCTAAAGACGGAAAGATAATCCGCACCCTCGAAACAGCGGACATATCCCGCCTCGAAGCAGAAGGATGGAAAGCACCGGAAGTGTTCGTAGCCAAAGGACGAGACGGACAAACAGACATGTGGGGACTGATACAGCGTCCTTCCAATTTCGATCCGAACAAGAAATATCCTGTCATCGAATACATCTACTCTGGTCCTGGCGACCAATACGTGCCGAAATCGTTCACACCGTGGCTGTGGAACCTTGCAGATCTTGCCGAACTTGGCTTTATAGTGGTACAACTCGATGCCATGACCACTTCCTTCCGTTCAAAATCATTTGAAGAAGTATGCTATAAAAACCTCAAAGACGCAGGTTTCCCAGACCGTATAGCATGGATAAAAGCTGCGGCAGAGAAATATCCTTACATGGATCTCGAAAGAATGGGAATCTACGGCTGCTCTGCCGGAGGTCAGGAAGCTCTTGGCGCACTTCTGTTCCACGGAGACTTTTACAAAGCCGGCTATGCGGCATGTGGATGCCATGATAACCGTATGGATAAAATATGGTGGAACGAACAGTGGATGGGATATCCTATCGATGAGTCTTACTCTGCTTCGTCTAACGTAGACAACGCAAAGAATCTTCAAGGCAAACTGATGATTGTTGTGGGTGAACTCGATGACAATGTCGATCCTGCGTCCACCATGCAAGTGGTCAACGCGCTCATCAAAGCCGGCAAAGACTTTGAGCTTGTTGTTGTTCCGGGCGCACACCACACAATGGGCGAGAGCTTCGGAGAGCACAAACGCTATGACTTCTTTGTGAAAAACCTTTTGAATGTCAATCCTCCTGCATGGAATGAAGTAAAATGAGATAAAGAATAAACGGAATATCATAATGCCGGCACATATTGCGTCCGGACAAAAAGATTTTTCAAGATAATATCAACAGAAAAGACATACCTTTGTCTCATCTGAACCAAATAGAAAAAAGAGTTGTATCAAGTTCCC
This sequence comes from Roseburia sp., assembly GCA_023665185.1. GTDB lineage: Bacteria > Bacteroidota > Bacteroidia > Bacteroidales > Bacteroidaceae > RGIG8745. Next base: position 103,024 of record JAMPEL010000001.1, on the reverse strand, counting down.
AAACATGATACAACTCTTTTTATTATATAAGTACAAAACAATCAAACCATCCCGTGTCCGTCGTCATCCTCCAAGCTCAAGTCCGAATTCTTCTTTCAACTTGAGCAATGCCGGATTCATCTCGCACATCATTGTAAACTGTTCCAAACGATTGTATGCCCTGCGCTTTTCCTCCACTTTCCGCTGTCTCACCAACATTTTGACCGACTTATTGGAAAGTCTACGGCGAAGATACTGCTCAATGCCTGGAACAAACCTCTGCAATTGTCCCTCCACAGTAGGATTGTCGGCAAGCACCTCAAAAGAATATCCACCGGGAAGAAGTTCCGGGTCGATATTGTTCATTCGGGTAGCCATCGCAATATCGTCCTGAGGAAGCGAAGAGGCGAATTCCCGCCACGCTATGCGCAACTCATTATTATCAAACGGCTTGTCTGCCGCCACAGCAGGCTGTTGCCGCACTGCCTGTACTTCGGCCGGCTTCACTCCCGAATCAGCTGATGACGACTGGATGACGCTTTCCATCGTTTTCCGGATAGAGAATCCGGTGTCCCTGCGAGTAGCAGTTGCCTTTGGAGCAGCCGGAGCAAGTTTTGGCTGCCTGACGGGCATTTCCTGCTGGGCCTGAACATTCACACCCGCCTCATTGCTTGCAGTCACATTAGGTTTGTCGGAACCTGCACCCGCTGGTTGCTGGTGTTTGACCGTAGCAGACTGCGGCTGTGCCGCAACATCCGCGAATATTGGTTTAAGCTTCTTCGTAGGGCAAAGCCCGGAAGAAGGAACCTCTTCACCCTGCGACAGCTGTGCCACCTCTATCAGTGTCAGTTCCACAAGCAACCTCTTGTTATGACTCTGCTTGTAGGCAAGGTCACAGTTGTTGCATAGTTTCATTGCCGCATAAAGAAACTTTGGAGAGCATCGCTGCGCCTGTTCTGCATACCGTTTCTTCACATCCTCAGCCGTTTCAAGCAAACTGACTGTCTGTGCGTCACGGCTGACCAACAAATCGCGCAAATGCGAAGCAAGTCCGGTGATAAAGTGCTGTCCGTCAAATCCCTTACCCAAAATCTCGTCCAAAGTAAGCATGATGTCTGTTATCTTTCCACCAAGAAAATAATCCGTAAGTTTGAAGTAATAGTCATAATCCAGCACATTCAGATTGGCAATCGTACTGCTGTATGTGATGTTTCCCCTGCAAAAAGAAGCCACCTGGTCGAAAATTGACAAAGCGTCACGCATACCTCCGTCCGCCTTTTGTGCAATGACCCCCAATGCCTCTTCTTCAGCCTCGATGCCCTCATTCTGCGCCACATGACGCAAATGTGCCACAATATTCCTCACACTCATACGGTTGAAGTCGTATATTTGGCAGCGCGACAAGATTGTAGGCAGCAACTTATGCTTTTCCGTTGTGGCAAGAATAAATATGGCATGATGCGGAGGCTCCTCCAATGTTTTCAGAAAAGCATTGAACGCAGCTGTCGACAGCATGTGTACCTCATCAATAATAAAAACCTTGTATTTTCCAATCTGAGGCGGAATGCGCACCTGCTCAATCAGTTGCCGTATGTCATCCACAGAATTGTTTGATGCCGCATCAAGCTCATGTATATTGTATGAACGCTGTTCATTGAAAGCCTTGCACGACTCACACTCATTACATGCCTCACCATTCGCTGTCGGATTGAGGCAGTTGATGGTCTTTGCAAATATTCGGGCACAGGTTGTCTTTCCCACACCACGCGGTCCGCAGAACAGATAAGCGTGCGCCAAATGTCCCGAATGTATGGCATTCTTCAATGTAGTAGTAAGCGATTCCTGTCCCACCACAGTGTCAAACGTGGAAGGACGGTATTTTCTTGCCGATACTATGTAGTTTTCCATTATAATCTCACTTTTGTTCCGACAAAGATACTAAGAAATTGTTTATAAGTTGTAACTTTGCCGTACAATGATGCGGGCTACAGACAGATAAAAAATCAAATCAAACTATATATTATGACAATATATCCCAAACTCATCACGGACGCATTGGCAACAGTGCGCTATCCGGGCAACGGAAAGAATCTTGTCGAGGCAGAGATGCTGGAGGATGACTTGCGCATAGACGGCATGAAAGTGAGCTTCTCCATCATATTCGACAAACCGACCGACCCTTTCCGCAAATCGGTATTGAAAGCTGCGGAAGCTGCTATCCATACATACGTTGGCAAAGAAGTGGAGGTGACGGTGAATGCCAAATCGAAGACAGAGCTTCCGCCCGAACCCGACAAGCTACTGCCGGGGGTGAAGAATATCATTGCCGTATCGAGCGGCAAGGGTGGTGTCGGCAAATCTACAGTCACAGCCAATCTTGCCGTCGGCCTTGCCAAATTAGGCTACCGTGTAGGACTGCTTGACACGGACATCTTCGGTCCGTCCATGCCCAAAATGTTTCAGGTGGAGGACGAGCGTCCGTATGCGGAGAATGTCAACGGACGCGACTTAATAGTGCCGATAGAAAAATATGGGGTCAAACTGCTTTCCATCGGTTTCTTCGTCAGTCCCGAACAAGCCACACTGTGGCGCGGAGGCATGGCATCCAATGCGCTGAAACAGCTTATCGGTGAGGCAATGTGGGGCGATTTGGACTACTTTATACTTGACACACCTCCTGGAACAAGTGATATTCATCTCACACTGCTCCAGACATTGGGCATAACAGGTGCCGTTATCGTAAGCACCCCACAGCAAGTGGCACTTGCCGATGCACGAAAAGGAATCAACATGTATCTCAACGACAAAGTCAATGTCCCTATTCTCGGACTTGTCGAGAACATGGCATGGTTTACTCCTGCCGAACATCCGGACGAGAAATATTATATATTCGGCAAAGAGGGATGCGTCAGTCTTGCAGAAGAACTCAATGTGCCTTTGCTTGCACAAATTCCACTTGTACAAAGCATTTGCGATGCCGGCGACAACGGCATTCCGGCAGTTCTCGACCCGGCCTCACCTACGGGCATAGCGTTCATGAGCCTTGCAGCCAAAGTGGTGACACAGGTAGACAAACGCAATCTTGCCGCACCTAAGACGAAAAGGGTTGAAACAAACTAAAACCATACTTACAAACTTTTCCGTATAGGATTGGAAAAGTGTGCATATATAATATTTACAGGCTTCTCTATTTATTTATGACAGAGAAGCCTGTTTTTCTGTTTTACAGACATTTCCGGCAGAAACTATATCAGCAAAACATACAGTTTTTTTTCGTCCAATCCACCAAAAAGAATTTCACCAAACACGCATAATTTATCAAGCGTTTATCCATACAAGTTCGAATAATCGGGCATCAACAGGTCATGAAGAATTGCCCAAAATGTTAAAATCAAGTTTCTTTGCCAACTGACATAATGTCAAAATCACCAAGATGTCAGTATGGATGAGCCATACGACTTAGAGATTTCAATAGAACCGGTCAAGTTTCATATCCCAAAAGCAAGAGAATCCTTACGGTTCCAGTGAACCATTCCCGGTTGTATTCTGTTCTTGAAGTATGTGGACAAAGAAATGCACACTACACTCGGCTCGCATTCGTTCCACTCATTTACTCACCCTAAAACAACGAAGCAGTATTATGTTTTTTCTTTGGTTTATCATTATTGGGATTACAGCCGGATTTATAGCCGGATATGTCATGCGAGGAGGCGGTTTCGGAATATTCGTCAATCTGTTGGTAGGTATTGCCGGAAGCATTCTTGGAGGATGGATGTTCAATCTGCTCGACATCAGTGCAAACAGCCTGCTCGGAAGCCTTGCATGTTCCACTACAGGAGCCATTATTCTGCTATGGATAGCCTCATTGTTCAAGAAGCATTGAACAAGAAAATCCATTATTATCAACCTAATACATTATTGATTATGAAAAAAATTATCATGGCGGCAATAGTTTGTGCCGCAGGCATTACATTTGCCTCTTGCAACAGCAACAATTGTAAAAACGGATGCAGGAAATGTCATTCGGAAGACTGCAAAATGGAGCGTATAAGGCAGTCAGCAGATGACGCAAAAGACAATGCCTCCCGAAAAATCAAGAAAGCGTGGAAAGACACCCAAAGGGAAATGAAGAGAGACACACGCAGGATTGGAGAGGAAGCAAAGGATTTTGCGGACAAGGTGGACAAAACTGTTGACAAAGGTGCGGAAAAGACAAAAGACGCTTTGGAGAAGACTAAGAAAGATGTGCAAGAAGGCACTCGGAAAATAAAGAAAGAAATGGAAACCCTGTAAACAATAAAAAATGACGATTGAGAATCAAAATTTCAAATGATTCCCAATCGTCATTATATTATTTCAAGACGTTGCCTTAGAACAGTTTCTCAGGATAAACACCATCCTTCACAAGCTGTGCTATACGCTCGACTGTAGCCTCACGGTCAGCAGCGTAAGTCACACCAAACCACTTAGATGTAGTGTCAAGAACCTCAACTGTAGATGTACCATCATTGATGAGTTTGTTCACCATAAGCGGAATAAAGAACTCAGCCTTGAGATTTTCCATATTCTTAGGATCAGAAAGGAACTCCTTAAAGTAAGCCTCGCTGTGCTCAAAATAGTCTGGAGTGAAGCCCCACATATTCATACTTACAGGCACATTATCCTCAACAGGAATCCATTTGCCTTCCTCATCCTTGTAGCAGATAGGACCGTCTACACGCATGATTTCAGTGCGCTCAACAACGTCAGTCAGATGGTGCTTGTCGTTGTATTCGCATATACCACGTGCCACAGAACCGTTCTCGCTCAAAGTATTGCAACAACGGAAGCCAACCATCGCATACGTATTCTTGCTGCCCTCAGGAAGCTCGCTGAGGAACTTTCCGACTGTGGCAAAAGCATCACGTCCATAGAAATCGTCACAGTTGATTACACAGAAAGGCTCTTTGATAGCGTCCTTTCCCATAAGAACGGCATGGTTTGTTCCCCACGGCTTTACACGACCTTCTGGGCACTTGAATCCTTCAGGGAGAGAATCGATGCTCTGGAATACCAGCTCGCAAGGAATCTTGTCCTCATACTTAGAAAGAATCTGAGTACGGAACTGCTCTTCAAAATCCTTGCGGATAACCCATACGATTTTGCCAAATCCCGCCTGAATTGCATCATAGATTGAATAATCCATGATAGTCTCGCCATTAGGACCAAGTCCGTCAAGCTGTTTCAAGCCACCATAACGGCTGCCCATACCGGCTGCCAATAGAAACAAAGTAGGTTTCATAACTTCAATTTTTATACAGTTAATGTCATTTTAGTTTTTGAACAGTCTGCATGAAATGACTATTAAAACTATAAACAGGATTTACAGAATCAATAATTATCTTTTCATTCTCATATAGAACTATTCTTTCTCGCAAAGTTAGAAAAATATAGTGATACGGATATATTGTTTTGCCAATTTATTTCAGCACACCTAATTTTTCAAGTATATAAATCACCATCTTAGGGACTTAAATAATGATTAGTGCATTCTATTTCCGTCAAACATATCAGAAAATACCTGCCGCCCAATAGAAATGAGTGTATCCGGCAATAAGATTTTTGTATCTGAAAAGCGTTGTTCCCATTTCTTTCCCTTTAGCCGAATATTGGATACCGACAGAAGGCATAACGGATTCACCTGCCAATATGTCAGAATAATGAAACTCGTGTCCTCGTATCCGCAAATCCGCACTGTCCGTTCCGCCACAAGCTCTCAGTTCTCGATACCCAAGATGCAGTCTCATGCCATCGAAAGTGGCTGCCAAGTCAAGTACACCGACCATTTCATGACACCTGCCTTCCATTCCTGTTATATACCGGCACAAATAAAGCATACCACCACATTCGGCATAGGCATATCCTCCTTGCTCTATATACTCACGTACAGACTGTCTCATAGACACATTAGCTTCCAGCTCATCCAGAAAAAATTCAGGATAACCGCCAGGCAGATACAGCAAATCCACGTGTTCAGGCAATGCCTTGTCTTTACACGGAGAGAAAAAAACTATCTCCGCACCAAGAGCTTTCAGACTGTCGATATTAGCACGGTATATAAAATTGAAACCTTCGTCATCTGCCACAGCCACACGCTTCAGGCACAGTTCAGGAAAAAACGGGAAACAGTTTTTTTGCGCCTGCGGCAGGAATCCACTACCAACCGCACCAACATGGAACGCATCTGCATACTCCGTCCTATGTTCCAAAGGCATAGAAACAGCCTGAAGAATTTTGTCTATCTCCACCGTCTGCTCCACCATTCCTGCCACGCGCTCAATGAAAGAGTCTACGCGAAAACGCTCGTCTATCGTCAGACCCAGATGGCGCGAGGGCAATTCTATGTCCTTTTCCTTTTTTATATATCCAAAACATTCGACTCCAGCATCCTGACATGCCTCTTTCAAAAAAGCATAATGACTTTCAGAGGCCATTTGATTGAATACGACACCTGCTATTTCTGTGCCATACTTCCTGCTGAAACAGCAGAAGCCGTATATTATAGGTGCCACACTGTATGCTGCCGACTTGGCATTCACCACAAGAATGGTTTTCGCACCCGTCACACCAGCCACCTCTGCACTACTTCCATGCGCTCTGTCATGCCCGTCGAACATACCCATAGCTCCTTCCGTCACACAAACCTCCGCACCTTCGGAATATTTCCCGAACACAGTTCTTACATGTTCTTTCCCACCCATCCAGATGTCAAGGTTCACCGACTCTCTGCCAGCAGCCAAAGTATGCCACTTAGTATCAATATAGTCTGGTCCGCACTTATACGGCTGCACAACAAGTCCCCTGTTCCGAAGAGCACGAAGCAGTCCCATTGTGAATGTGGTTTTTCCGCTTCCGGAACTTGCAGCCGCTATCATTAAATTCGACACACACTTCATTCTATTATATTTTTATCTTATGATTATTATCCGCTAAGAAATCAAGAGACACAAAATGAAGATACATCATATTTGCTCTCTTTTCCTTTTCTTCACGACAATAGTTCCTGCTATAACCAATACTGCCACAACGATTCCGGCAGCCCATCCGGTTTTCACCAACTCTGATGTATCCTGCAAGGACACCAGCTCCTGCTTTTTCAGCACCACATCCATCTTTCCCGCCTGTCTCAATTCATGCACCGCGCTCATTTCTGCATTATATGACCGCCTCGATTTCTCATCCAGCTGTCCGGCAATAAACTCTTGCAATTTGGCATTTCCACACACAAATTCCGTACAGGCAGCTCCCGCCTCGCAAGTTATCCGTGTATGCAACTCCACAGTAGTCCTCAACTGTTCTTCAGAAGCCTTCCAATATCCCTTGCGCACACTTTCCAGCATGACAGAAGTGATTGTCTGCAATGCCGCCGGATTCACCTTGCGGAAATACTCGTATATCCCCAGCCCGTTCTCATCTTTTATATACATGTCGTACAAGTCGTTGAACAAATTCTTGTCCATCGAAGAAGGACGGGTAACATGCCAACCGAATATATTGCGAAAAGTCTTTCCAAACTGCTGTGCTGTTCCTGCTCCTCCTTTCATACGTTCCCTCACAAACGTAGGATTGAGAATCGTAGCCCTTGTCTCCACAGCCACCGCCTCTTTGGCATTCTGCATCCTACGGCTCATACGATTCCTGTAATCAGCCATATAGGCATCCGGTTCTTTTCCTGTCACGTGTCTTACAGCCAGCGACAGTCCGCCCGTAAACTCATATACATGGTCAAGCGAAACAGGTCCCCAAGTGTTGCTCTGACGGGGCTGCACCACGACATCGGTCTTTGCAAGAGCTGCCGCAAAAACCCCGTTCTTACAGTCGCCCCAATTCTCATCATCACCATATACGGCTCCCATGTTGTTCAGGTATCCTTCCGCAATCTCATTCTCGTCATCCCACGCTCCACTGTTTTCCACATAGCCCATGATGCCGGTGCTGTATCCGCTGTTTACAGGTCCGAACACCCGCATACCCGCCATTTTTCTTGCTTCTTTCGGTGACAGTCCTTTGGCTACCAGTTGTTTCTCTTGCGACAAAGTCCCCTCCGCCACAAAGTTTGGATAAAGCTCATGTTCAGCCTCAGCCGCCAGCGCCACCGCTTTCGTCAGCAATTTGAGCCGCGAAGCGGCAATGTCGCGCAACTGTCCCGACACTTGCACCACCACATCTATGCGCGGACGGCACAACTCATTTTCCGGAACAAGACGCAAATCGACCACATGTCCCTGACTGTCACGCACAGGCTCCACCCCAATCATCCAGAAAGCCTGTGCCAGCGTAGCTCCTTCCGTAGCGATAAACTCTCCAGCCCAGAACGTATAACTCACTTTATGCGGATACTCTCCATGCCGGTTCATATATTGCATCAGAGTTGTCTCCGCCAGCCGCTTACCGTCTTCCCAAGCTTGTGCATTGGGCGATGTCTCGGCATTGACACTATACATGTTCCTGCCTGTGGGCAGCACATTCGGATTCAGCACGGGGTCGCCGCCCGGAGCAGGACACACACTACCGCCATTCAGGGCACGTACCATAGTATCAAACTCATTCCTTGTAGATTCTTTCAATTGCCTATAATACAGCAAAGCCTGACGAAGCTCAGGCTCCACCGAGACTGTGTCTGACGGAGGATTCTGCAACAATCGCTCCAACCGCCATTTCGCTTCCGGCAGATAATGATGAGCGATATAAGCAAAGTCCTGCAATTGTCCCCTGCTTATCCTACCCCTTTCACAATCGCGCCGCGCCATCTCGTATGCAAGCGGATCTGCCGCCATAGCAAGCACTGTTGTACACAAATCACGCTCGGAATACGGTTCGCCCATTGTATAACATGCACCGGTTATCTTCTCGTTGGCAATCTCCTCCGTAAAACAGTCGATGCGTTCCAGTTCCTCATGCGTATAAGGCTTGTCAGCCACAGAGTCCAGTCCGAGACTGCGGTGCAACCCCAGTCTGACCACCTCTTTCTTGACACGCATCTCTCTCGCCCTACTGCCTTCTCCGCTTTCCAACACCTTATGAATATCACTGAGCAAGGCTGAATACCGTTGTCTCATGCCGCTTTCCACGTATGGAGGAGTAAGATAAGTGACAAGCACAGCGTGTGTGCGCCTTTTGGCAATAACCGACTCACCCACATTCCCCGTCGTATAGAAATAGAAATGAGGCAGGTTTCCTACAAGCACATCCGCCCAGTCAGCTTGCGACAGTCCCACATTCTTTCCCGGGGTAAATTCCAGATTCCCATGTGTTCCGAAGTGAATCAGCGCATCCGCCTTGAATCCCTTCAGCATATAAAGATATGGGGCGATATAGCTGTGTGGAGGAGCCACCGGCATTCCGTGTACCAGTTTGAACTCGTCCTCGCCCAATGCCGGACGAGGCTGAGGAAACAGCCACACATTGCCGAATTGCAGACAAGCGACTGCCATACTGTCGCCCCTTGCCAACAAATTTCCCGGAGCGTCTCCATAACGGTCTGTCACCTCCTTATATTTCTCGGGAAGCAACGTCTCGCGCGCCCATTCCTCATACTGCCGGCTTGTCAGCCACACCGGATGCGCTGTGTCCATAAACCGTTTCTGCGCCCCTTTGGCATACGCGCCCATCACAGAACCGTCCCTATAAAGCTGTTGCCTGAAAGTCTCCACGTCAGCGGGAAGCCCTCCGACATCATATCCTTCGGCACGCAGCCGCTTCAGAAAGTTATAGAGCGAGGGCACCACTTCCATCCCGCTCGCCTGCAAATCGTCCTTTCCCGGTGACTTAAAATAGCATATAGCGATACGTTTATCCTTGTTCGGCATACGGCGCAGGGCAATATGCCGGGTGAAATTGTCCATAAAAGCATCCACACGTTCCGGCACCGGAGTCCATAAGAAATAGCCGTTCTCATCCTCTTCCTGTGTGGCTATGCACAAGGGGGAGATGCATCCATCTATCTCAGGAATCACCAGACGCGCAGTCATTGTCCCACCACTGACAGGAGTACTCACATCAAGCCACTCCTTACGAGGCTGCGACACAATAAACGGACTGAATATCAATATATTTTCCCGATGCGCCCACTTCACCAGCTCGTCATCGCCCAGTCTGCCCATAGGAAAATAGACAATAGCGTCGGGATGCAACGAGTGCAACATGTCCTCACGCTCCTTCCCCATTGCCGTGAGGGGATACACATTAAAACCGCCCTGTGTCAGTCGCGAGATGAGCGTATCCACATGCGCCCGGTTGCTCTCCACCGGAAAGGTGATGCCGGATATTAGCGCCACATTGCATCCATGCTCATGATACATCCGCTTCCGCCTTAAATATTCCGTCAGTTCCTCATGGCTGCGGAAATACTGACCAGCTTCCTGATGATAGAACAAGTTGTGCGGCAGTTCCACCGGAGCCTCAACATCATCCCCTCCCCCACGCTGCGGAGTGGCGATATGGCGCATATATCGCAACATATTGCGATAGTTTTTCTGACAAGCATTGTCAAAATACATTTGCAGCATTGCCCGTTCCTCTTGGGTGAGATTGCGGTTGAAAGCACTCTCTGAGCGGCGCGGCGAATTGGTGAATACGGGTATTCCCTTATCGGCGGCCAGCTCCAACTCGTCCTGCTGTTCCGCACTCAGCACCAGTCTTCTGCCATACATTATCACAGCATCATAACCGGCGAAGCCTCCCACATTCTCCGCATCCGCAAAATCGACTTTTATGCTGCGCGAATCATTATTCAAAGCTATATCGGCTATTTGTGCCGATGAGAAATTGACCATAAGTATCCGTGTCGGTGCCAACCAATATCTGTATGCCACCGCGCACACTATGATTGTCAGCACAACGGCTGACAGACAAATTATTTTCTTGTTCATATCCAATTGAAAATGCCAGTCTATTATCTTTATATATAAATGAGTCTGACAGCACAGACTCATGCAAGATGCAGAATTCCTTGCATGGTTTAAGCGTGTTCCACAGTTGGCAATCAAAGAAATGAAGAACCACAAACAATGATTGCTAAAGACAAAATTACAGAGATTTGTCGTATAACGAATAAGTTTTTCAGAAAAAAGTCGATATAGAACCGGGAAAATACGGAAAGAGCTGAATCTGCCTGCAATACCTCCTGCATATTTTTGGAGGTTCATCCGACATTCGAGTGATACGACACACTATATGCATAGCCTGTATCAAAGATATTGCAGCGTCTCCACACAACACGCATCCATTGTGCCACTTGTATGCGCTTTATAAACGGAAGTCCCAATCCTGAACCATTCTGCCGCACATGTTGCAGGACAACAGTATGCGGGCAAGGGTAGTTTTGACATTATGTCACTTTGGAAAGGAGGGCGAATTTTAACATTTGGGGCGGCTGCCGACTTTGGCTCAATGCTTGATTTTGAATGTTTTATTGATAAGTCACTGATAATCAGTTAAATGTGTTTTTAGCGAAAAGTGTGCTGTTTTTGACGTAAAACGCATGGTTAGAGTCAAAATAGGATGTATTGATAATCAGAGAGTTATGAAAATATTATCTTAAAATTGTCTTTTTTCGGGTTCAAAATCCATTTTTGTTTTTCGGGGCATAGAAAAGTTGATTTTCTTCTTTTTGAGGCAGTGATTCGGAAAAATGCCCGATTTTGGGCCGAAAAACGGGCTTTGAAAATTTTGTTCACCTTGAAAATAAATTTTGTTCACCTTGCGAAAAAAATCAGTGCGCCTTGGAAATAAATTTTCAGCACCTTGTAATTTTGGGTTTTAGCGGGCTTTTGGGTGGGAAAGGCATGTTTCGGAGGGAATTTATATATCTTTTAGTCGCATGAATTGTTCTGTTTGTCCGCTCTGTTTTCGGAGTTCAAAACCCTCCGTAGAATCGCGTTTTTGCAACCGAGGCAAGGTGCGGTTCATTTTGAGGCGATTCTACGGAGTCGGAGTTTAACATATCAAATTGTTAGAAAATTCAATATTTTGCTGATGTTTTTGACAGACTCCTCCGTCACTTCGTGACACCTCCCCTAACTTAGGGGAGGAGCCTGGTTACCATGTTCGCAGAGAAACTAATGTATTGATTGACAATGTATACAGCTCCTCCCCTAAATTAGAGAAGGTGTCACGAAGTGACGGAGGAGTCTGTCAAAACAAACTTACAAAAAGTCAATAAGTCTGTCTGAATACATCAAAAACATCCGTCAGGAATATATCTACAAAAAGTAAGTATCCAGTCAAACCCATCAGCAAAACATCACCTGCATCAAAACTCAACTCTATAAAGAACAAGACAAATCACTCGAAATGTCGGATGAGCAAAAAATCAAAACAACCAACCAAAAACATCCAAATCTTTCTTCAATCTATGCTACAATCACGAGATTTTTGTGTACTTTTGCATTACAAAAAATGCCGGATGGCACAATGTTTTTTCAATCAAGAAAGAAAAGAAAGGAACAGACTGATGACGCAAAAATCACCAAAGGAATTAGGAACGGAGAAGATAAGCAAGTTGTTGATGATGTATGCCATTCCTGCCGTAATAGCAATGACAGCCTCATCACTCTACAACATGGTAGACCGCATATTCATCGGACGTATCGGCAGCGGAGCTGAAGGCGCACTGGCATTGTCGGGACTCGCAGTCACATTTCCCATTATGAACCTTTCCGCCGCATTCGGCGCAATGATTGGTGTAGGAGGCTCCACACTGATTTCAGTGAAACTCGGACAGAGAGACTATGCCACGGCACAAAATGTGCTGGGTAACGTTGTGTCGCTCAATGTGCTCATCGGAGTCGTACTCGGTTTTGTAGCCATATTGTTCATTGACCCCATCCTGCTATTTTTCGGGGCCAGCGAGAACACAATCGGATATGCCCGCGACTACATGTTCATCATATTGCTCGGAAACGTAATCACCCACCTTTACCTCGGACTGAACAGCGCGCTGAGAGCTACCGGACATCCGAACATAGCGATGTATGCAACCATCACCACAGTGGTGGTCAATTCTGTGCTCGATCCTCTCTTCATCTTCACACTCAATCTTGGAATACGTGGCGCGGCATACGCAACTGTGATAGCGCAGTTCATAGCCCTTATTTTCGTATTAAAGATTCTGAGCAACAAAAACGAAGTAATTCATCTGCGCCGAGGAATATACAAACTGAAGAAGCGCATTGTCAAGAACATGCTGACCATAGGTCTTTCTCCATTTTGTATGCAGTTGTGCGCCTGCCTTGTCGTCATACTCATCAACAAAGGATTACAGAAACATGGCGGCGATCTCTCGATAGCCGCATTCGGTATCATCAACGGCATCACATTCATATTCGTAATGATTTGCATGGGAATCACTCAGGGAATGCAGCCTATAGCCGGATTCAACTACGGAGCACAGAAATTTGACAGGGTTACACTGGTGCTCAAATATTCCATACTATATGCCAGTGTGGTGATGACATGCAGCTTCGTTGTCTGCGAGTTTTTCCCACACATTCCGGTCATGCTTTTCACAGAAGACCCCAATCTGACCGCACTTGCCACTGCCGGCATGAAAATCATTGTATTGTGCAACCCGCTCATCGGATTCTATATCGTAGTAGGTAACTTTTTCCAAAGCATTGGCATGGCGAAACGCAGCATTTTCCTGTCAGCCAGCAGACAACTGCTGTTCCTCGTACCTTTGCTTATCACACTGCCCGACATATTCGGCACTAATGGTGTATGGATAAGCATTGCCATCAGCGACGGTATCGCCATAATTGTAGCTTCCCTCATGTTATGGAACTTCTACAAACATGGAGCGTTCAAAAATACGGAGTTGGATTTGTAACCACTGAAACAATCAAGATTTCTGATTATGAACATTGAAAATATACGCAACTATTGCCTGAGCAAAGCAGCAAGTTCGGAAGATTTCCCTTTCGATGAGACCACACTTGTGTTCCGGGTGTGCCAAAAGATATTTGCCATGATTTCGCTTGACAATACAGAATGGTTCGTAGTGAAATGCAATCCAGACCGCGCCATAGAATTACGGGACAAGTATTCGAGCATCACTCCGGCATTCCACATGAACAAGAAGCACTGGAACCAGATAAATATCCATGCCAATGAGCTTGAGGACGAGTTTATATACAGCCTCATCGACCATTCATACAATGAGGTGGTGAAGAAACTTCCCAAGAAGGAACGGGAAACTCTGCAACAGTGTACATCCTGTTTGCAAACTGAGGAAAAAGCCTTAGAATGAAACACATTAATCATTTCACTTAAATACTAACACTTATGTCGAACTATGTAATCACAATCGGCCGCGAATTAGGCAGCGGCGGTAAGGCTATCGGACAGATGATGGCTAAAGAACTTAACATTCCGGTATATGACAGCCGTCTTATTGAAATGGCTGCCGAAGAAAGCGGATTTGCCCCTAAAGTGTTCAAGAAAGCGGATGAGGTGTCGAACAAAGGACTACTGTCATCGGCTATGCGCTCCCTCAGTTCACCATTCGAGACGCTGAGTAACTTTTATACGAACAGTGTCAGCAATGAGTCGCTATTCCAAATTCAGACAGAAATCATTCTGAAAAAAGCGGAAACGGAAAACTGTATCATCGTAGGCAGATGCGCGGACTACATTCTGCGCGAGCATCCACGTCATCTCAGCATTTTTGTCCGCGCTAATTTTGACGCACGTGTAAAGTTTGTCAGTGACCGTGAGGTGATGACCCGCGAGCAGGCTGTGGAAGTCATCGACAAAATTGACAACCAGCGCAGCAAGTACCATGATTTTTACAGTGAGACGAACTGGGGCGACAGCCGTGCATACGACATTTGTGTAAACAGTTCTGTTCTCGGACTTGAAAAAACCGCTGAGTTCTTGCTTGCATACGCAAAGTCGGCTCTGAACATTTGAGACATACCTGCATGAGAACATGCAGTACATGAAGAAAAGAGGAAATACTTCTATATACGGAGTATTTCCTCTTTTCGTTTACAGGACGTTACTTTCCCAAGCTCCATACAGCTCTCAGGAACAAGAAGCCCCTCAACAGCCGGTTTATAAGACGCTACTTTCCCAAACACCATACAGCAGAGATTTCGGCTGAGAGCCTATGAGTCATGTCACGATGGCACAGGTTGAACACAGAAGACTCCGTATCGTAAGTCCGTGTGTGGCGCAACAGATTAAGATGGGCAGTCACATTCAACCGTTTGTTCAAGAACGACTTGTAGAACCCGCACTGCAAGTTCCACAAGGCATGGTATTTACGGTCAAGACTTCGGAATGCCGGCTCAAATCCAAAACATACACTTGCGCCCATGTCTCTGCCCAAGACAAAATCATTGTCCATGTTCAGATTGTATCTCGGGTGTGTACCATTGAAGACAAGCTCACCAACCAGCGCATTTTCTTTCATCATCCGGACCATCACGGAGGTCTTCACATTCCAGAAAAACAAAGGGCTGAGACGAGTTTCAGCTGAAAATCCCCACGACTCTATCCGCTTGCAGTTGACCGGCATTGTATAAAACAAGTCGCTGCCGCCTTCCTCCCGGTAAGTGGCATAACGGATTATATCCACAGCCCTGTCATAGAACATGCAGAAACGGAGCATTCCCCGGTTGAGAGAGAGCACAGCCATTGCAAGATCGGACTTTGCGGCTGTCAGAGCGGGATTTCCTACGATATAGCTATTGACATTATTATACCTCAACTCGGTGTTTATCGCATCGTAAGGGATATTGTCCATCGTATGCTTGTAGGCAATCTTCAGCGCATGTCCTCTCTTCGTGTCTATTGGACAAACCAACTGAAAGGTGGGATTAAGGCACCATTGGCGATTCTCATCCTTATGGTGCTTGGTATAGTTTTGATATTCAATCCTGTTCCACTGCGAATTTAGTCCCAAAATATAATCTGCCGACTTCCATTTTCCTGTCAGCGTGGCATATACAAAAGGAGTGAAGGCTTTTGTCTCGGTACGGTCAATAGCCGAGGTTTCGTATCCGGGATTTACGACTGATGTCACCACAGAGGCGGAAGCTCCAATTTTGAATGTTCCCAAACCTTCGATGCGCCGCGAGAAAGAAGTTCCCAAGCTCCATTGGTCGGAACGCTTTTTCCAGAAAACCCCGAACCATGTACTCTTTTCATCATCAGACACCCCATCTTCCATCTCCACAACCTCTTGCTGTCCATCAGACAGTGTCTCATGTGTCCTCTCATCTATGTGCATATAATCGGCACTGACCTCAAACACAGCCTCACTCTCCTCAAGCGAGCATATATATTTCAATGTACCCAGATACACATTACCTTTAATGTCATCCTTTAGCAGGGTATGGGAAGGTGTCGTGTTGCCAAAAACATCCGTCACGACCTCCGGACGCAAGCCTGTGTGAGAAAAATACATGTTGGCTGTGAGACTGTTCTGCCTGTCTGCATTATACACCAAACTAAAACGGTCTTTCAGTGTGTATGCGTCATTGCGAGTAAATGAATGATTTCGAAAATCCCCAATTCCCCCGCCTTGCCCATACAGGGTGTAATCATACTGCTCCTCTTCCTCACTTTTGGTCTTGTCACGGTCGAGCCACATCAGATGGTAGAATGTCCATTTCCTTCCTTTGCCGAACATCATGCCACCAACATTTCCATCAGCAGTACTGTAATGAGGAGAAAATGTTCCGGAAGCGCGCAGACTGCCATACCACTGGTGACTCTCCGGTTCTTTAAGACGGATACGAATCAATCCGCCTGCCACATTCACATTCTTGTCACTGCCCGACAAATAATCGACATCGATATTTTCCACATAACTTGAAGGAACCACCTCCAGCTCTTCCCGTCCCAATATGGCAAGACCATTCACCTGTATCTCAGTGACAGGAAGCCCGTTGACAGTAAATCCCTCCCCTTCATTTTCCACACCGGGAAGAAGACTCAATATTTCGGCTGCATTCTTACCATCAGACCACGGGATGCCCTCACCACTGACAGTATATCCAGTAGCGTCAGCAACAAAAGTTTCTGTAAAAGCCATATAAGATATAGAATCATTATCGACAACCATACGACAACAAACCGAATCCCTGCCATCACTGTCACCTTGCGGCGATGAGTGTGTTCCATGTGCCTTGAGTCCATACCCAAAGAACGACAAACAAATAAGTAATCCATGCTCCATTTTTTTGAATTTTACTGTCAAAAAACAATCAAATGAGGAAATGCTTTCTTGCTTTTCCATGTTCAAGAGTAAACTTTATCAACAAAATGACAGAAAAGACCAAAATGTTCGGAGGATGTAAGAAAAAGGTTGTGGCGCATAGGAAAAACGGCTGATACGGGAAAAAAGGAAATACAGTCTGTGTTGCAAAATCCGGAATGGAACACAGAAATCTCAAAACCGCACTGATGTTCTTATAAACAGCAGTACGGCTTATAGAATTTAGCGGGATAAAATCGGCTTTCGACAGTCACTCTCTCATATTAGCAGAGCAACAGAGTCGTTTATATCAAACCAACGGAAAAAAGTGCGGATTGATACACGAAGCGTGGAAAAGCAAAAAGGGATAATCAGAACAATAATTCTTTTCATATCAATCAACAGAATATCACAATCCTGATTATCAAAGAAATATATTAAAAAGTGAAAGACACGACACTGCCGTATGAAGGCACATCGCTAAAAGCATTTTGATAAGTGGTCATTCCCTTACGCAACATGGCTGCCGCAATGATGCCGCCATGACAAAATGCCGCAATACGCTGGCAGCCGGATGCCACCATCTCGTCAATAAAACTATTTACACGTGCCTGTAAATCCAACAGACACTCTCCGCCGGGAGTATGTAAATTGACATAGTCCTCACACCATTGTTTGAACCATTCATCTTCGGCATAAAGTTTGTCGTAGCTCTGCATTTCCCATTCCCCGAAATTAAATTCCAGCAAACGGTTATCCTGCCTCGCATCTGAATATCCGCAATAGGACGCAAGCAACTTGGCGCGGGTCAGAGGACTTGTGTACACTTTGTCGAAAACTATTCCAGAAAGTTTTCGCTTCACGTCCGAAGCTTCGGACTCAAAAGTAGGATTTAGAGAAACGTCTGTATTACCATAACATATTCCTTTTGGAACGGCAACTGAGGTATGACGTATGAAATATATTTCCATTATTCAAAGATTAAAGATAAAAATCAAGTAGTAAGAATATTCACAATGGCTTTTGCCGCCCTCTCCGATGCACCTGCCGAACCAAGAATAGCATTCACCCGGTCATATTCCGCAAGCATGATGTCACGATCTTTTCCTCCGGGAAGTATAATTCCAAGATGGCTCACAAGATTTTCCAGTGTCATGCGGTCGGCCACAAGTTCGGGGACAACTTCCTTGTCGGCAATCAGATTGACAAGAGAGATATATGGAACTTTCAAAAACAGACGGCGCAGCAACGAGACAAGTCGCCCGCAAGCCGTGTAATAGCACACCACTTGCGGAACCCGAAGTATTGCCGTCTCAAGGGTGGCAGTACCGGAGGTAACAAGGGCAGCCGCTGAATGACGGAGCAAACGATAGGTCTGTCCAAACAACAATGCTGCTCCGCATCCTTCCGGAATATATTTCCTATAAAAATCAGGTTCCAGTCCGGGTGCTCCCGCTATCACAACCTGATAATCTTTATAGCGCGCAGCAGCAGCAAGCATACAGCGCAAATTGTCTTTTATCTCTTGCCTCCGGCTACCGGCAAGCACTGCAATCACGGGCTTTTCAGTCAATCCGTTTGACTTGCAGAATACGGAAAAGTCTTCCCGGCCTTCCGATGTGCGCATAAAAGAGTACACCGCATCCACACACGGATTGCCGACATAATGTATGGAATAATGATGTTTCTTGAAAAAATCCACCTCAAAAGGAAGTATGGAGAACAATTCATCCACATCGCGTCTGATATTCTTTATCCGATATTCCTTCCAAGCCCATATCTTTGGAGAAATATAATAGTAAACAGGTATGTCTGTATGTGACTTTACAAAACGGGCAATATCAAGATTAAAGCCCGGATAATCAACAAGAATGACCACATCAGGACGCCATAAAGAAATATCCTGCTTACACTTGCGCATATTGCACAAGATTGTCCTCAGATGCAACAGCACCGGAATAAACCCCATATAAGCAAGTTCACGGTAGTGCTTGACAAGAATTCCTCCCACTTCAGCCATTTTATCGCCTCCATAAAATCGAAAATCAGCATTCGTGTCGCACAATTTCAGTGCTCTCATCAGGTTGGAGGCATGTAAATCACCAGAAGCCTCACCGGCAATCAGATAATATTTCATCGTTCCCAATATCTATAATCCACAGTCAAACAGAATCAATACTTATCTATATCCGACAATCCGAAATCATAATCAGTCATGTCCAAACGTATCGGTGTCACAGCGACAAAACCATTACTGACAGCCCATTTGTCAGTTGTCTCGTCATCACCATCAGCACTCCGGAAACTACCGGTCAGCCAATAATAAGTCCATCCACGCGGATGATTACGCCGCTCCCATTCATTACACCATTCGCCTTTTCCCATTCGGCACAGCCTCATTCCCTTAAGCTCCTGACACGCAGGAGCATTGATATTCAAACAAGTCCCATCAGGAATATGCCCATCAAGCGCAAAGCGAATAAATTTCTCCACATACGGGCGCAAATTCTCAAACGATGCATCATGCTGAGTGTAACAACTTGAGAAACCAATTGAGGGAATTCCTTTCATTGCTCCCTCCAAAGCAATGCCCATAGTACCGGAATAATGTACATTCACAGCGGAGTTGTCACCATGATTTATGCCGGAAAGAATAAGAGCGGGTTTTCTTGGCACAATGGCTTCAAAGGCAAGTTTCACACAATCAACCGGAGTTCCGGTACAGCGATAAACCGCAATATGGTCATCCTTGCGTATCAAATCCACCTTGACGGGTTCACTACTGGTAATAGCCATAGCCGAGCCGGAGCGTCCCTTGTCAGGAGCCACAACAATTACATCGCCAAAGCGACTTGCCATCTCCGCAAGGTCATTGACTCCTTTCGCCATATACCCGTCATCGTTAGAAATCAAAATCAACGGTCTTTCCTTTTGCATATACATTCAAGTTTATAAGTTTATGCAAAAGTAGACAATTTATTTCATTAAAAGGTTCGCTACCCCTTTATACACCTGCATTTTTCGTAAAATCACCATTTTTTCAGAAAAAAGTCGCACAAAGTATTTGTCGGTTCAAAAGAAAGCCATAACTTTGCACCGCAATTCAGAGGAAGTGCATAATAAGCCTATAATTGGGATATGGTGTAATTGGCAACACAACAGATTCTGGTCCTGTTATTCTTGGTTCGAGCCCAGGTATCCCAACACATCAGACAAGGCTTTGCAAGCGGCGCTCGCATAAACTGATTTTTTGGGATATGGTGTAATTGGCAACACAACAGATTCTGGTCCTGTTATTCTTGGTTCGAGCCCAGGTATCCCAACATAAAAAGGCAGACATTGAATGAATGTCTGCCTTTTTTATATCCTTATATTTTGTCAAAAAAATACAGAGAAGTAAATTCAGAACGAGTTTGTATCACTGCATTTTTATTTATAGAACCGGGACATCGTATGCCTTTTCAAGTTTTTTCGCTTTCGGAAGATGCACAGCCACAGACATAAGTTCCGTGGACAGCACCATGATACTGATATGCCACAATCTGAGAAATAAAGAAACCGTTCTACGGTTCTACAAAAACGATAAGATAGCAGTCAAAAAACACTTTCACCACACTAATTTTTAGAACCGCAGTGCGGTTTACAAAAACTACCGTGCGGTTTTGAGAATTTTATACGCAAAAAATAAGCTTTTTACATACTGATTCTTAAACTCATCATACCTGTTTTTTTCAAATCCACACACTAAAATTCCACATCAGCAGTAGTGATTTGAGAATTTAATGTAGCATTCCGACTTTTACGGTGCTGGCTAAAAAAGAAATCCTATACCTATTAGAATAAAAATAATCCCCGTTATCAGATTCAGAGCAAGCTGAACGCGTTCCACACGATATTCCAGATTGCGTGCACCAGTCACCGCTGAAGAGATGCCCCATGAGATAAGCAATACCGGAACTGCCGCAGCAATCGCAAAAAGAAAAGGTATAGCATAGCCTACCGGAGAAGATACCGCCAACGGAATCATCATTCCAAAATAAAAAATAGCACTTTCCGGACAAAAAGCCAAAGCAAGCACCATTCCAAGAAAAAATTCCCCAAACGGCCCGCTACGGCGAATCGCCTGTCCGCTATGATGACAGCCGCTCCCATGCTTGTGCCTATGGAAAAACACCCTGAAAAGCAAAAATGCTCCGACTAAAAGCAATACGTATGGAAGAAAATCCTCGCCACGGCTTAACAACAAGCGTAAAAAATCGACATCCATCCCCTTACTTGTCGCATATATCAGCCCCCAACCGAGCAATGTGTATGTAAGAATACGTCCTGTAACATATACGGCACCCTTCAGCATAAGCTTACTTTTCTCTTCTGTTTTACGGCTCATATATGTCAATGCAGACACATTGATAGCAAGCTGACAAGGATTGACTGCCACCAAGACACCAAGTAACAAAGCAGCCAGCAGAGGCAACTCTGCTGACTGCGTAAGTTCATGTATAGCAAGTTTCAAATACTCTGTCATTTTTGCTCTATGACTTTCAAAAAGTTCAGAACTTTAATTTATAGAATACTTCCAACGAAGGAATAAATACGGGTTCTTACCACACCCGCCTCCGCATAGTCTTCATCAAGAGCAAAGCAGCAAGATGATTATCTGCGCCGTAATGATACGCAAGAACATTGACAACGGATATACGGTTGAATATCCCACAGACGGAATATCATTGTTTGCTGTGGCTGTAGAATAAGCCAATGCTGGAGGGTCAGTTGTAGAACCCGCCATAATACCCATCAGCAAGAAATAATTCTCCTTGTAATAGAGCCGGGCAATAATACCCATTGTAAGCAAAGGAATGATTGTAATGAGGAATCCGAAAAGCACATACATCAGACCACCGTTCATAACCGTCTCAATAAAGTTTCCTCCGGCTTTTATACCCACACTCGCAAGGAACAAAACAAGGCCGATGTCTCGTATCATCATCGACGCACTGTTCGTAGTGTATGCCACAAGTTTCAACTTGAATCCGAAACGTCCGACAAGAATGGCAATCACAAGCGGCCCGCCAGCAAGTCCGAGCTTGACCGGCATAGACATTCCCGGTATGCTGAATGGAAGGCTTCCAAAAATAATTCCGACCAAAATACCAAAGAATATGGTAAGCAGATTCGGCTTGTCCAAACGGTTCTTCTGGTTTCCAAGCTTATTTGCAAAACGCTCCACTGCATCTTCAGGACCTACGACAGTAATACGGTCGCCGACCTGCAATGTCACATTCGGATGAGCGAACAGCTCTATACCAGAACGGAACAAACGTGTCACGTTCACACCATACAAGCTGCTTGGATGCAAGCTTCCAAGACTCTTTCCGTTGATTTTTTCTTGTGTGACAAGTATCTTTTTCGAGGCCATAGGCACATCCTGCTTGTCCCATGCCACCTCAACTTCCTTACCGATAAAAGCGATAATAGCTTCCGCATCTTCCTCTGCACACACAATATACAGCATATCGCCAATATAAAGCTGCGTATCCTTTGTCGGCAGCACCACATGTCCCTGATGCAGACATCTTGAGCACACAAAATCGCGTCCGAGATAATCGCGTACCTGCAAAATAGTTTTTCCGTCCATAGAAGGATTCACCACTTCAAGGTGCATCAAATGAGGCTTCATGGCTGCCGAGTTGCTGTTCTGCGCAGTAAAATCCTCTTCTTCTTTCTTAAAATTGACCTTGAAGATAAAGCGCAACACAATGATTGACCCAATAATACCAAGCACACCAAGCGGATAAGCGCAAGCATATCCGTTAGCAATAACCGGCACACTGGTTCCAAAGGCATTCGGAGCCTGATTGGCAATCTGCTCTATCGCCGCATTTGCCGCACCAAGTCCCGGTGTATTCGTAACGGCTCCACAAAGCACACCCACCATCATAGGCAAAGCCTGAGGGTCGGACGTGTCCATGAATCCATAATAGAGAACAAGCATTACGGCTATATTCAGCAGAATGATTCCTCCGGCTATAAGATTCATCTTCACACCACCCTGCTTGAACGAGGTGAAAAAAGAAGGTCCTACCTGCAAACCGATTGAATAAACAAATAGAATAAGACCGAAATCCTGGACAAAGTTCATCACACTCAACGGCTCAGGAGTATTGCCGTTCAAAACTTGTCCTTGATGCAAAAAATGTCCGGCAACAATACCGACAAACAAAACAAATGTCACTCCGAGCGACACTCCGCCAATCTTCAGTCTGCCCAAAAGCACTCCTGCCGAGATTACCGCCGCATAAAGCAGAATGATATGCGCTACAGAACCGCCATTTGTAAATAAATCAATTAGCCATTGCATACAGCTTCATTTGAAAAGTTGAAAATAATGTTTTTGTTTTTAATCTGTTTCTTATTTTTTGGAGGTGCAAAGTTAGTGTTTTTAGAAATATGCTCAAACATATTCCGACCATTATTTAATGCCTGTCACCACCTTAGAAAAGAGCTGAATCAATATGAATGGCTGCTGTCATTCATCTCGTCCGCATCCAATTTCTTTCTGTCAATACTCCGCCATGCATAAACGATATATGCAAGGACAAAAGGTACCAACAAGGACACAAACGACATGACAGTCAGGGTAAACTGACTGGAACTGCTGTTTGACAATGTCAATGAACTTTGCAGGCTGCTGCTTGAAGGATAGTATGCCGTATTGTTATAGCCTGCAACAAGCAAGAGCGCAAGAACGGCCAATACCGTGCCGATGCCAGAGAACCATATACCTTTGTCGAAAGCCCGTCGTGCCCAAGTGAGCACAATGCCAGCAAGCACCAAGACAACTCCCAGCAGAAAGGCCGACAGCACAACCGGCATCTCGATAAAATTATTCAGATACTTATAAGGCTCCATGTATATTTCCCCCGAATCAGGACATACCGCATATCCTTCTGATACCAGTATCCTTACGACAAAAGCCAAGAAAAACAGCAAGAATGCAGGCACATCTGTTTTCATCATCCTCCGACAACGGTCTGCAATATATGTGTCGCTTATATTGTTGATGAAATAAAGCTCGCCCAATATTCTTGACAAGAAAAGAACCGCCAGTCCCAATACGAGATTCCACGGATTGCACAGCAAATCCAGTCCATGCCACCCATTTCCCCAACAGCTTATCACCGGCATCTCTGTAATTCCGATATTGTTCTTCTCTATAAAAAAGTCCGACCCAGTAAAGAATGTGGCAACCGCTCCTCCCAACAGCAACGGAGCCACCACTCCGTTGACAACTAAAAAGACACGGTAAGTCTGCTTGCCAAGCAGATTGCCTATTTTCGACTGGAACTCATAGCTCACAGCCTGTAGCACAAAACTAAACAGGATTATCATCCAAATCCAGTAAGCGCCTCCAAAGCAGGTGCTGTAAAACAAAGGAAACGAGGCAAAGAAAGCGCCTCCAAACGTAACAAGGGTGGTGAAGGTAAACTCCCACTTCCTGCCTGTCGAGTTGACAATCATTCTCTTCTGTTCCTCAGTCTTGCCTATGCAGAACAACAAGGTGTTCCCTCCTTGCACAAACATGAGAAAAACAAGAATAGCACCTAAGAGAGAGACCAAGAACCACCAGTATTGTTGTAATATAATATATGTATCCATAAAGCGTAATAAAAAAGTTGCTGATTATAAATTTCAAAATTCCGGTCCTTTGACCACCGATTTGTACATTATCCCCAACTCTGCGGTCAGCATGACGACAAACAGGGCGACAAAGATGAAGAATGTAGTCTGCACCGAACCTACGTCAAGCTTCGATATGGCAGCACTCACTGGCAGCATGTCCTGTATGGCCCACGGTTGGCGTCCGCACTCAGCAACCACCCATCCTGCCTGCGATGCAATAATTCCCAGCGGCATGGTTCCGATCCCCACCCACTGCATCCAACGCACCGTGGCAAGGTTCTTCTTGTACACAAAAAACAAGACAAGAGAAAAGAAGAGAATGAAATATCCGCCTAATATGACCATCACACGAAACATATAGAAAGTGAGCGGAACGCAAGGCACCAGCTCTTCGGTATCTCTGATATAGCCATATCCGAAATAAGGCATATTCTCCTTCAACGTAACGGAAGCAGCCTCTGCCATCCTGCTGTCGCCCGCCTTGCAAGCTGCCCGGTAGTCCGAGAACGCTTTTATGGCTGTCTTTCCACGCTCAATCTTCTCTTCAGCAGAAAGGGCTACCGTACCGTTCTTCTGCAAGTAGCCGCCTTTCTGCAAGTCATTGATACCCGGCACAAAAGCACCGGCATCGCGCTCGGCAAGTAAAGACAGCATTTTCGGAATCTCTATACGGAACAGAAATGCGTCCACATCATCGGATGCCGCTTTCTTCTCCGGATTCAATATACCGAAAGCCACCAGTCCGGCTCCCTCCTCTCCTTCATAATACCCTTCCATCGCAGCCAATTTCATCGGTTGCTGTTGAGCTACCTGAAAGGCGGAGCCATCGCCTGTCCATGCGGCAATGACCGCTCCGGCAAGCCCGACCCAAGCTCCGGTTTTCATGCTTGCCAGGGCAAACTCCTGATGCTTTTTCTTCCAAAAATACCAGCAGCTGACACCGACTACGAACACCGCAGCCACAATCCAGCTCGACAACACGGTATGAAAGAACTTGCACACAGCCGTCGGTGACGTGGCTACCGCAATGAAGTCAACCATCTCATTGCGTGCCGTATCAGGATTGAACTCCATTCCTACAGGATTTTGCATCCACGCATTGGCCACAAGAATCCACCAGGCAGAAATGGTGGCGCCCAATCCTGTCAGCCATGTGGAAGCCAGATGGAAGCCTTTGCTGACCTTGTCCCATCCAAAGAACATCACAGCCACAAATGTCGACTCCATAAAAAAGGCAAGTATTCCCTCTATGGCGAGAGGCGCGCCGAAGATGTCGCCGACAAACCAGCTGTAGTTGCTCCAGTTTGTACCGAACTCAAACTCCATGATAATGCCAGTGGCAACTCCTACCGCGAAATTGATTCCGAAAATCCTCATCCAGAATTTAACCGTTCTTTTCCAAAACTCATTACCTGTACGGTAATACATTGTTTCCATTATGCCTATGACAACCGCAAGTCCTAACGTGAGCGGCACAAAAAGCCAGTGGCAAATTGCCGTCAGCGCAAACTGCGCGCGTGACCAGTCAATCATGGACACATCAATAGTATCAATCATAAGAATTAAATTTATAGTATGAAAATTAATCACATATCGGCTTGTTCCTGCGCCCTGAGAATCAGCTCGCCACTCACATAGTCGTCCTTTTCCTTGTCCGAGGCTACAGAATCAAGAAAGTCGGGCATAAAAAACACCCGGATAATACAGAACATCACAAACAACTTGATAAGTATAATTGCCCATAATGTCCTGCCTATAGTCATATTACGGAAACCGTCAATATAGAATCCGCAAATATTGCTTATCCACTTTTTCATAGAATTATATGATGATTACTCTTGTCATGACACAAGTCTGTATCCAACGATATTCATATGGCAAACGTCCACACACTGTCAGACCTCACCGGCAATTTACGAATCACGAAACAGACTATGACTCAAAGTATTAAATCTCAATACAAACAAACGGCTCTCTATACGGGAAGACATGTATACACATGATATACTCTATGTACATCCGCTGTCGTTTTGCCTGCAAATATAAACTTTATAAATCAATGAAACAATTAAATAAGGGAACATTTAATACGTGAGTTCAAATAATAAAATCCCGTTAGATTTTCAGCTGAATCTAACAGGACACCCGCAGCCCGGAAGAAAAAGTCCGGCGGTTCTGCAAACACGACAGGACGGCTGTCTAAAGCCATTTCTACCCACTGAAATATATAAAACCATACTGTTGTTTTTGTCTACATCCGGTATCACTATGCAACATATACACAAATATACAATCTCCACTCGTCTTATGCGGAAAAAATCAACGAATAGAGGTTTCCATAACCTGCCTCTCACTTTTTTGACGTAACTTTGGCGAAAAATTAAAATCAACTGTCATGGAATATAAGTCCCGCTATACAAAAGAAGAGGCTGAAGAGCTTGTAAAGTGGTTTGAAAGCCACAAGTATGAGAATGAGTTGAAAATAGACAAGGCACAACACATCACAGATTTAAAAAAGAGTCTGACACAGTTTACGTATATCGCATTGACACAATACGACAACCCAAATTTTTCCGGTTTTATAAGCAATCTATTCAAAATCAGGGAAGAACTCATAAAACAAGGAAAGGTAATTGAATAAGCCGGGAATGGAAATGTATTTACATTGCAGCGTTTTCCGTAATTCTTTTGCCCATACTGAATTTCGAGTAAGTTATTTTGTTTATAGAGTTGAGTTTTGATGTTGGTGATGTTTCGCTGACGGGTTTGACTGGATACTTACTTTTTGTAGATATGCTATTGACGGATGTTTTTGATGTACACAGACAGACTCATTGACTTTTTGTAAGTGTGTTTTTATGTGTGTTCAGACAGACTCCTCCGTCACTTCGTGACACCTCCCCTAACTTAGGGAAGGAACTATACACATTGTCAATCAATACATTAGTTTCTCAGCGAACATGGTAACCAGGCTCCTCCCTAAGTTAGGGGAGGTGTCACGAAGTGACGGAGGAGTCTGTCAAAAATATCAGCAAAATATTGAATTTTCTAACAATTTGATATGTTAAACTCCGACTCCGTAGAATCGCCTCAAAATGAACCGCACCTTGCCTCGGTTGCAAAAACGCGATTCTACGGAGGGTTTTGCGCCCCGAAAACCGAGAAGACAAATAGAACAATCCGCACGACTAAAAGACATATAAAATCAACCCAAAACACACCTTTCCCACCCAAAAGCCCACTAAAACCCAAATTTTCAAGGTGCTGAAAATTTATTTCCAAGGCACACTGATTTTTTTCGCAAGGTGAACAAAATTTATTTTCAAGGCGCACAAAATTTTCAAAGCCCGTTTTTCGGCCAAAAATAGGACTTTTTTCCAAATCACTTCTTCAAAAAGAAGGAAACCGGCTTTTCCATGCCCCGAAAAACAAAAATGGATTTTGAACCCGAAAAAAGACGGTTTTGAGCACAAAATCTCATAACTACCTGATTATCAATACATCCTATTTTGACCTAACCCCTTAGTTTTTGGGCTAAAACTACGTACTTTCCGCTAAAAACATATTCAACTGATTATCAAGCACTTATAAGCAACGCACTAAAAATTCAAGCATCAGACAAGAGCAAGAGGCTGCGGAAATGTTAAAATTCGCCTTCTTTCCAAAATAACATAATGTCAAACAACACTTGGCCGTATCCAACAATCCGGAAACAGGCTGCGGCAGAATGATTCGAGTCTGCGTGACTTCATTAATAAACAAGTCTTCGTGCCAACCGACATTACGTCAAATGACACGAAGACTGGTTCGTTGGCAGCACCAACATTATACGATTTCAATCTGTCAGCTATGCCCGTTTTGTGGCAACCTTTATCCTAAACAAGCATTGTGTGTATGCACAGATTCCTAAACCAAATGATTATGCAGAGATGCTCACAGACACCTCCGGCTCTATTTCTTTCTTTCAAGATTGACGAAAGAATAACGATAAGCATGTTTCTCGTCTGTCACATGCTCCTCACGGAATGTTTCCGTCCATTGCGCCTCATCAATCTCAGGGAAAAAAGTGTCAGCCTCTGAGGGAACATCATCTATGCGGGTCAGGCACAGACGGTCGGCAAAAGGGAGAGCTTGCCCATAAACAGACGCTCCGCCAATAACAAACACTTCCTCCTGATTCCGGCAGGCTTCAAGAGCCTCATCCAATGTGGCAAAACACTCCGCTCCGGGAAAAGCATCCTTTGCTGCGGTGCGCGACAGGACAATGTTTCTTCTGTTGGGCAGCGCGCCCTTCGGAAGCGACTCAAAAGTTTTCCGTCCCATGATAATCGTGTTCCCCGTAGTAAGCAGACGGAAACGCTTCATGTCGTTAGGAAGCCAATAGATAAGTTTGTTGTCAAGACCGATAGCGTTGTTTCCCGCTATGGCAACGATAATAGATAAACGCATATTATTAGAGTATTTGTTCTTTCAAAAAAGCAAGACAGAGGACGCGCCCGTTCAGTCCCAGCATTCAATGTCGTCAGCAATATCCGGCATCATCGTTTTCCGGAACACAGGCTCTTTGCCTTTCTTTTTCTGTTCTATATAATTTTCAAGCAGGCGGAATGCCTTGCTGGAGAGCAACAGTATGGCAGTCAGGTTGAAAAGGGTCATAAGTCCCATGACAATATCAACAAGGCTCCACGCTGTTTGCAAAGCCACCAACGAGCCAAGCATCACCACACCGCCAGTAATCACCCGGAACACATTGACAGCCCAACGCTTACGGGTGATAAAACGGATATTGGTCTCACCATAGAAATAATTGGCAATAATGGTGCTGTAAGCAAACAGAAAAATGGCAGCCGTAATGAAATACCGCCCTACAGGACCCAATTCCTTTTCCATTGCCTGAGTAGTGAGGATGATACCGTCGGCACCACTGTGATAGAGTCCGGATATGATGACAATGAAAGCGGTGCAGGTGCAGATGACAAGCGTATCGGTAAACACACCAAGGGCCTGCAAAAGTCCTTGCTTGGCAGGATGGGACGTCTCGGCTATCGCGGCGGCATTGGGCGCAGAGCCTTCTCCCGCCTCATTACTGAAAAGTCCGCGTTTCACACCTTGCATGACTGCCGCGCCGACCATACCTCCCGCAGCTTGTTCCATACCGAAAGCATGGCTGAATATGAGTTTGAGGACTTCAGGGATGACTGCCACGTTTGTCAGAACCACATAAACGGCAAGAAGGATATAACCGACAGCCATGAAAGGCACTACAATACTTGCGAAATGGGAAATACGCTTGATTCCTCCGAAGATAATGACCAGTGTGCAAGCAGTTATTACAATGCCCACCAGTGCCTTGTCGATACCGAAAGAGTCGGACAAAGCATCGCAAAGCGTGGTGCTCTGCACTGTTTGGTTCGCCATACCGAAAGTGACAGTGATGAGAATGGAAAACACAATGCCCATCCAACGTTTGTGAAGCCCGGTCTGCATATAATATGCCGGACCGCCATAATAGGAATCTTCCCCTTTCTTCTTGTAAAGCTGTGCAAGAGTGGCTTCGACAAAGGCCGTTGCCGCTCCCAACAGAGCCATGACCCACATCCAGAACACGGCACCAGGGCCGCCTATGAATATGGCAGAAGCCACACCTGCAAGATTGCCTGTTCCTACTCTACTCGACAATGACACGGCAAAAGCCTGAAACGAGCCTATCTCCGACTGTCTGCAAGAAGATTGTCCACAAGAGGCACTGTCCGCCTTTTTATCCCTGCCGCACATAATCCGGAGCATATCGCCAAGCATACGGAACTGCATACCTTTTGTGCGGAAAGTGAAGTAGATGGCGCAAACAACAAGAAATGTGATGACAATATATGTCCAAAGAAAATCGTTGGCAGCATTGAGGATGTCCAATGCTTTGCTTGCAGAGTTAGTCAAAATGTCTGAAAGTAATGGCATAATCATTAAATGTTACGGGAATAATGTGCAAAGTAATAGAAAATCTTCATATCTTTGTCTTGTCAACAACGAAAATCTTCACACAATGATACGAATATATATATTGTCGCTTGTATTTGTTATGATGGGAGCAAATGTATGCGCACAGAAAATATCGTTTGCCAACACTACGATAACAACAGGGTCTACGCTATGGCACAAGCCGGTCACAGCCACATTCAAGTTTACAAACAAGGAACGCACTCCGCTCATAATCAACGAAGTGGATGCGGGATGCGGATGCTTGCAACCGGAATGGACTAAAGGAGAAATAAACAAGGGCGAGGAAGGAGAAATATCTGTCACATACGATGCAAAGCTCCTCGGACGGTTTGACCGCATAATAGAGGTGCATACAAATGCAGCGGAAAAGCCGATAAGGCTTCGCATGAAAGGACTTGTCACTACCGGAGACCATGTGTCTATAACTGATATATATCCTTTCCGCATAGGAGATATATGCCTGAATACAAACAATGTGGAGTTTCCAGATGCCAATGCCGGAGATTCAGTCCGTTTCAGTCTTGAAATCCTCAACGATGGTCAAGAGGTATATACCCCACAGCTAATGCATCTTCCGCCTTATATCACAGCCGAGGCAAAGCCCGTCATGCTTGCCAGAGGCAGACGGGGAACAATAGAATTGATACTGCACGGCGACAAACTTGTGAATATGGGACTGAACCAGACTTCCATCTATTTGTCACGGTTCTCAGGCGACAAGGTAGGAAGCGACAACGAGATTGCCGTATCGGCTGTGCTCCTGCCGGAGTTCTCACAATCGGACAATACAACAATAAAACCCGATTTCTCCGTTTCAGCAACAGAACTCGACATGGGCAAATTGGGTAACAAGTCAAAGCTGACAGGAAAAATCAAGATAACCAACAATGGCAAAGGAGTATTGAAACTTAATGCCATACAAGTGTTCAATCAGGCATTATCCGTAAGTCTGCCACGCAGAGAACTGGTAAGCGGGGAGAGCATTACCATGAAGGTTGTACTTCATGCCAAATATCTCCATGTATCCAAGAACCAACCTCGCGTACTTATCATAACCAATGATCCTGCACACCCTAAAGCCACGATAAACATAAAATACGAATAGGGCATCTATAAAGGAGCAACATCTTTGATATTGCAAAGGCTACCATCAGAACTGCCATTTGCGTGCAATTGTAGTATGTTTTCGGACAGGCTTTTCTAAAAAAGCAGAAAGAAATACGTATCTTCGCAAAAGAATGTGTACAATATAAATCAGAAAAAAAATGGAACATCCGGAAAACAGTGAAGAATATAAAGGGCTTACAGTAAACAGCGGAGTGGCTCAACCGGCAATAGTAAATCCTTATCTCAGCAGGTTCAGAAAGAAAAGAGCCAAACTTCTTTCTGCCGGTGAATATGCTGAAGGAATCATCAAAGGTGATGTTTCAATATTGAGTCAGGCTGTCACGCTCGTTGAAAGTGTGTTGCCTGAGCATCAAGTGCTGGCACAAGAGGTTATAGAAAAATGCCTGCCTTACTCTGGCAATTCCATCCGAGTGGGCATCAGCGGTGTACCAGGCGCCGGTAAAAGCACCTCCATTGACGCATTTGGAATGCACCTGCTTGAGAATTATGGCGGAAAACTGGCAGTCCTTGCTATTGACCCAAGTTCGGAAAAGACAAAAGGCAGTATTCTTGGTGACAAAACAAGAATGGAAAAACTGGCAGTCCATCCCAAATCATTTATCCGTCCCAGCCCGACAGCAGGCTCTTTGGGAGGTGTGGCACGGAAAACAAGAGAAACAATCATTCTTTGTGAGGCTGCCGGATACGACAATATATTTGTAGAGACAGTCGGTGTCGGACAGAGCGAAACGGCATGTCATTCGATGGTGGACTTTTTCCTGCTCATACAATTGGCGGGCACTGGAGATGAGCTTCAGGGAATCAAGCGCGGCATCATGGAAATTGCAGACGGCATTGTCATAAACAAAGCCGATGGCAGCAATATAGACAAAGCCCAGCTTGCCGCCACCCATTTCCGCAACGCATTGCACCTGTTTCCCAAACCGGAAAGTGGTGTGTTGCCCAAAGTGCTTTGCTACTCAGGTTTCTACGAGATAGGCATTGACGAAGTGCTGAAAATGATTTTCGACTACATCGATGAGGTGAAAAAGAACGGATACTTCCAATACCGCAGAAACGAACAGTCGAAATATTGGATGTATGAAAGCATAAACGAACATTTACGCAATGATTTCTATTACAATCCAACGGTAAAGGACATGCTTGGCACTTTATCAGAACAGGTACTGGACGGAAGGGTTACTTCTTTTGTCGCAGCAAAACATCTGCTGGATGCCTATTATGAACAGATAAGAAAGAAATAGAGCCGGAAAATGACAATCCCATTATGGCTAAATACAAACCATCCGGTCCTTACAATATTTATATATGAAGAAAACTGTATTGACATTTTGTGTACTGATGTTTTCGCTTGCCGGCATTGCACAGGAAGGCAGTTCGGCTTACGAATTTCTGAAGATTCCGACCTCTGCCCACTCGGCAGCTCTCGGAGGAAACAATGTGTCTATAATAGAAGACGACATCACACTGATGTTTTCAAATCCGGCGTTGCTCACCAATGTGACTGACAAAACATTGAACTTTAACTACATGTCATACATTTCGAGTACGAGTAAACTGAGCGCGGGCTTTGCCAAACAAGTGGGCGAGCGTGGCACTTGGGCTGTAGGCGCACAGGTTTTGAGTTACGGCGATTTCACGGAAACATCATCCGAAGGCGAGGAATACGGTACATTTTCAGCAAGCGACATCGGTTTGCAAGGCTCGTATGCTTATTTGTTCAACGACAGATGGTCAGGAGCTGTAACAGGCAAAATACTCTTATCCAACTACGGGGATTTTTCTTCCGTGGGTTTGGGGGTTGACCTCGGAATAAACTATTTCGATGAGGACAGAGGATTGTCTTTGGGATTGGTCGCGCAGAATCTTGGCGGTCAGGTGGATGCCTTGCAAGAAGAATCTGAGAGCCTGCCTTTCAATCTGGCTTTTGGAATAAGCAAAGATTTTGCAAATGCTCCCATACGGGTCTCTATCACAGTGTCAGACCTGACCCATTGGAGCAATGACTATTTCTACAGCTCATCTGGCGAGGAATTAAGTTTCGGAAAACGTTTTATCAACCATATATCATTAGGCGCGGACATATTTCCTTCCTCATCCACATGGCTCGCCGTTGGATACAATTTTCGCAGAGCACATGAAATGAAAGTCAATGACAGCAGCCATTGGGCTGGTTTCTCACTCGGCGGAGGCTTGACCATAAAGAAATTCAAAATAGGTGTGGCATATGGAAAATATCATATCGCGGCATCTTCTGTAATGGTCAACGCTTCTTTCTCATTATAAATATAAGACAATATTTAGCTCGTCAGAAAAAACATAAGTATATAAAATAGAATAATAATGAAACGAATTACCATAGCAATCGACGGATTCTCATCGTGCGGAAAGAGTACGATGGCAAAAGATTTGGCAAAAACAATCGGTTATATTTATATAGACAGCGGGGCAATGTATAGGGCTGTTACATTCTATGCACTTGAAAACGGACTTATCTCCGGTGACGGTCATATTAATGAAGCCCGTTTGGAGTCGGACGTAAAAGAAGGCAAGGTTAGAATATCTTTCATTCTTGACGAGAAGACACAAAGCCCGCAGACTTGTCTCAATGGAAAGATTGTAGAAAAGGAGATAAGACAGATGCGTGTCTCAGAACGCGTAAGTCCGATTGCCGCACTGCCATTTGTACGGGAAGCTCTGACACTTCAACAGCAGGAGATGGGCAAAGAGAAGGGCATTGTCATGGACGGACGTGATATAGGCACAACGGTATTCCCAGATGCTGAATTAAAGATTTTCGTAAAGGCTTCGGCTGAGATTCGTGCCAAGCGCCGTTATGACGAATTGATTGCCAAAGGAGAAAAGGACGTGAGGATGGATGACATCATCAAGAATGTCAAAGAACGCGATGATATAGACCAGCACCGTGCTGTAAGTCCGCTGCGCCAAGCAGACGACGCATTGGTGCTTGACAACAGCCACATGACTATCGAGGAACAGAAGCAATGGCTCATAAACAAGTTTGAGGAACGAACAGAAAATAAATAAAAACCACAACAGTCTTTGATTTTGGGCTATTGATTTTGACAATATAAAAAGAATGTTTGTATGCTTGACATCGAGATAGACAACGGTTCCGGGTTTTGCTTTGGAGTAACCACGGCAATCCGTAAAGCAGAAGAGGAACTCTCATCCGGCGAAAAGCTCTATTGTCTGGGAGACATTGTACATAACGGACGCGAGTGTGAACGTCTCAAGAATCTTGGACTTGTCACTGTCGAACATTGTGATTTGGACAGCATCCGAAATTCCAAGATACTATTGCGTGCCCACGGCGAACCTCCCCAAACATATCAGATAGCGGCAAAACAACACATAAGCATCATCGATGCTACTTGTCCAGTTGTTTTGAATTTGCAGAAACGGATAAAAGCAGATTATGACGCTGACACAGAACACAAAATGCAGATTGTCATATACGGAAAACTGGGTCATGCCGAGGTGGTAGGACTGGTAGGGCAGACAGAAGGACATGCCATTGTGATTGAAAATCTTGAGGATGCCCGAAAACTGGACTTTACCCGTGATATATGCCTTTATTCGCAAACTACAAAGTCGCTTGAAGGTTTCAGGAACATTGTAAGGTATATCAGCGAGAACATGCAACTGGGAGCAACATTCAAATCGTTTGACACAATATGCAGACAGGTTGCCAACCGTATGCCAAACATCCGTACTTTTGCAGAAAAGCATGACTTAATATTGTTTGTATGTGGAAAGAAGAGCTCCAACGGCAAGGTTTTATATAGCGAATGCTGTAAGGTGAACAGCAATACCCGAATGATAGACGACCCTTCGGAAATAGATTTCTCATGGTTCACTGATATATCTTCTGTAGGAATCTGCGGTGCGACTTCCACCCCTAAATGGCTCATGGAAGACTGCAAAACCGCCATACAACAACATTTCAATATCGGATAAATTATATAAAATCAGCATATATTGTCAATTTATCCACGGAGCAGTCCTGTTCCGTGGATTTATTTTTCTAACTTTGCAGAGTTCACTCTATAAACAATAAATATATGGCAGAAATCAAATGTATAGGAATAGTGACATCCGGCAATGACGCTCCGGGTATGAATAGTGCAATTCGTGCTGTAACGCGTTCAGCCATATACAACGGCCTTCGTGTAAAGGCTATTTTCCGTGGCTATAAGGGACTTATAGAAGGCGAGATTCATGAGTTCAAGACACAGAACGTCAGCAATATAATACAGCAAGGAGGTACCATACTGAAATCATCGCCAAGCAAGGATTTCCTCACAGCAGACGGACGTAAACGCGCTTTTGAGAACATGCAAAAAGAAGAAATTGACGCACTGGTTATTATTGGCGGTGACGGCTCTCTCACCGGGGCACGTATCTTTGCACAAGAATATGATGTGCCTTGCATAGGCATACCTGCCACCATAGACAATAATCTTTGCGGAACAGACACCACTATTGGTTATGATACGGCACTCAATACAATCATGCAAACAGTGGACAAAATCCGTGACACCGCTACATCTCACGAGCGTCTTTTCTTTGTTGAGGTTATGGGTGATGATGCCGGATTTCTCGCACTGAACGGTGCTATTGCTTCCGGATGTGAAGAGGCGATTGTTCCAACTGTAGAGATAGAGGAAGACCAACTTAATCACTTCATACAAAACGGTTTCCGAAAGAATAAAGGAAGCAGCATTGTACTTGTTGCAGCCAACGAGAAATTGGGAGGTGCCATGCATTACGCAGAACTTGTCAAAAATCAGTTTCCTGAGCTTGATGTACGCATTTCAATACTTGGACACTTGCAGCGCGGAGGTCACCCAACAGCTCATGACCGCATTATCGCCAGCCGTATGGGCGCAGCAAGCATACAGGCTCTTATGAAGGGATTGCGCAACGTAATGATTGGAATAGACAACGAGGAGGTTGTCTATGTACCGTTCTCTCGCGCCATACGCGACAATAAACAAATAGACCGAAACTTAATAGAGATTCTGCACAATATCTCTATTTAAGGCTTCAAATACCACCAAAACATAATCTCAACCACGGAACTGTAATATCAGTGGAATTATCCCACCAATATTACAGTTCCGTGGTTGTTTTATACATTATCTTAAAGAAAATCCTCTGTACACAACCTGAATGGACGTTGTTTGCTCCATCATCTTGATGGAATCTAAGAAATGCATACAGCTCGCAAGAAAAAATTATGCAGTTCTACAAATATGATAAGACGGCTGTCGAAAACCACTCTTACCTAACTAAATACTCAAAACAACAATGCAGTTTACAAAAACAACAATGCGGTTTGAAGAATATTGCACATCATTCCTACTTTTATAGTACATACTAAAAAGAAATCTGTAATAGAAACACAGACATTCATGAATGTCGTATCAGCATTAGGAGTTTATTGCTTCTTTTAAAAACAACTTAGAGGTCACACTGCCGAAAATAAGAAACAGCCCGCCTGATTCTAAGGATTATCCCAAACAGAGGCAACCAACCGTAAATACAGCCAGACTGCTAAACTCAGGCGGTTTCGTTTCAACGAGACCTATAGCCAGAATTCCTCAAAAAAATGGAATCTATAAGTCTGTTACGACCTAAAGATTCCATCAATACAAAGAAAAGATAATTCTTCACCTTATTTTATATGGCAAACAAGCCATGTTTATTTATCAGAACTGTACAATAAAAGTCATTTCTTCCCGTACATATTGTCATAATATTTCTGATAATCACCACTTGTTACGTTCTCAATCCATTCCTGATTTTCAAGATTCCATCGGATTGTCTTTACAATACCTTCTGCAAAGCAAGTTTCCGGATACCATCCCAATTCATCCTTTATCTTTGTCGGATCAATCGCATAACGCTGGTCATGACCAAGACGGTCTTTGACAAAGGTAATAAGGTCGTCATTAATCCAGTCAATAGAAAGCAGACCATCATCACCCTTCACCTGCTTTTTCAATACCTTCCGATACTCAGGATTCGACTCCATAAGATCATGAATAGTCTTTATTGTCAACTTGACTATCTCAAGATTTGTTTTTTCATTGTGTCCACCCACATTGTAAACTTCGCCCTCACGTCCTTTACGTACAACAAGATCTATGGCTTTACAATGGTCTTCCACATACAACCAGTCTCTTACATTTGAACCGTCTCCATAAACAGGAAGACGTTTCCCTTCAAGAATATTGTTAATAATCAGCGGAATAAGTTTTTCCGGGAAATGATATGGTCCATAATTATTGCTGCATCGGGTAATACTTACAGGCATTTTGTATGTATCACGATAAGCCATTACAATCATGTCAGCACTTGTCTTGGAAGCACTGTACGGGCTATGAGGACAAAGCGGTGTTTTCTCCGTAAAGAATCCTTCCTTTCCAAGCGAGCCGTATACCTCATCAGTAGACACCTGATGATAGCGCACATCACTTCTCCATGTCGGATAGCCCTGAGCATCTTTACCTGTCACCCAAGCTTTACGAGCCGCATCAAGCAGATTCTGCGTACCAAGAATATTTGTCTGAAGGAACAATTGAGGATTCTCAATACTGCGGTCTACATGACTTTCTGCTGCAAAGTTTACGACAAAATCAAACTGGTAATCCTTGAAAAGCTGATTTACCAACCCTTCGTCACAGATGTTTCCACGAACAAACACACATCTCTCACCATCTATATCCTTAGAAATAGTTTTAAGATTACCCGCATAAGTCAATGCGTCAAGTACAACGACTTTAATGTCATCATGCTTTGCGAGAATATACTTAATATAATTAGCCCCTATAAATCCGGCCGCACCTGTTACAAGATAAGTTTTCATATACATACATTAAAATAATGGTGCAAAGATAGTGATTTTTATGTATTTAATCAAAGTAGTACCCAAAGAAAAGACTTTTGTCAATCTATTGTTTGCATTATGTGAACAAAAAGACATTGAACACAATTCTTATACCTTACTTTGGGAACTCTATCATCAATTGCCTCCACATTCCTTTTTGCCGAACATGTTCTTTATGCCCGGATACCGTCAATCCCAAAAGACGTATAGGATGAGAACTATATTCCACATTAAGGATTAAGGTTTTAGCTTCCGGAAGAATATCCTCAAGAGTGACAAAATCTTTGTCTTTAGTAATGCTACGGGTCATCTGTTTAAAGTCATTGAACTTCACTTTCAGTGTAAGCGTACATCCCCGAAACCTCTGTTCTTTAATGCGTTCCACAAGTTCTTGAGTCAGATGATACAATTCTATGATAACAGCAGATTGCCTGCTTATATCCTTCTCAAAAGTACGCTCACACCCAACTGATTTCCTGATTCTATTGACGCTCACCGGACGATTGTCTATCCCACGCACAAAATCATAATACATCCTGCCTTGTTTTCCAAACTCACGTGTCAGCATACTCAAAGAACAATCACGCAGTTGCATTCCGCTATAAATCCCCAGCTGGTGCATACGTTTTGCTGTCACCTGACCAACACCCCATATCTTTTCAACAGAAAGTTTGGATATGAACATCTCGGTTTGTTCAGGAGTTATCACAAACAATCCATCTGGTTTATTATAGTCTGACGCAATTTTAGCCAGCAACTTATTATATGACACCCCGGCAGAGGCTGTAAGACTTAGCATTCTGAAGATTTCTCTTTTTATATATAAAGCAATATCTACCGGATTTTCTATTCCAAGCTTGTTCTCCGTAACATCAAGAAAAGCCTCATCAACAGACAGCGGTTCTATCAAATCCGTACATTGGCTGAAAATCTTATGAATTTGCATAGACACTTCCTCATACCGTTCTTTTCTTGGTTCTACCACAATCAGTTGAGGGCACAACTCCTTTGCTTTTACCATAGACATAGCCGAATGAATTCCATACTGTCTGGCTTCATAACTTGCCGTTGCAACTACAGAACGTTCGCCACCACCCCCGACAGCAATAGCCTTCCCCCGGAGTTCCGGTCTGTCTCTTTGCTCAACCGAGGCAAAGAAAGCATCCATATCTATATGTATTATCTTACGTCCAGTCATCTTACCCCAAATACATTGCCGGTTTCAAAGCCTCTCCCAGTTCTATTACTTCAAGGTCTTTTATCTCACACCCATCTATACTAAACCTGACCAAAGTACGAACTTTATGGAATCCCTGCTGCCCGGCAGCTCCCGGATTGATATGCAGACATCCCAGTGTCTTATCATACAGCACTTTCAATATATGTGAGTGCCCACTTATGAAAAGCTTTGGAGGACGGGCAAACAATGTGGCTCGTACAGAAGGATCATACCGTCCGGGGTACCCCCCTATATGCTTCATCAGTACATCCACATCCTCACACTTGAACCGATATTTTTCCGAAAAGCGATAACGCAAATCACCACCATCGCAGTTACCGTACACAGCACGCAATGGTTTCAACTCCGCAAGCCGGTCTGCGATTTCCGTAGAACCTATATCTCCGGCATGCCAGATCTCGTCACATTCCGAAAAATATTTCTCATATCTATTGTCCCAATACGAATGAGTATCCGACAACAACCCTATCCTTGTCATATATCCTTTCAACTTTTATAAATACACCAAACAAAGTTATACCAAAAATCCGAGATGATAAGTATATATAGAAGAATGTTTGACTTATTTTTCTTACATTTGCATGATATAAAGAATCATAGAATCACTCTATCATGAAACAATATCTGGATTTATTAAGCCATATCTTAAATGATGGTACAGAAAAAAGCGACCGTACAGGAACTGGTACAATTAGTGTTTTCGGACATCAGATGCGCTTTAATCTTGAGGAAGGTTTTCCTCTGCTCACTACAAAAAAGCTACATCTGAAATCAATTATCCATGAACTTCTATGGTTTCTCAACGGAGATACTAATGTGAAATATCTGCAAGACAATGGTGTAAGAATATGGAATGAATGGGCTGACGAAGAAGGCAATCTTGGACACATTTACGGCTATCAGTGGCGTTCATGGCCTGATTACAATGGTCAGCACATTGACCAAATACAACGTGTAATTGAGGATATAAAAAACACTCCGGACTCACGACGGCTAATTGTCAGCGCATGGAACGTGGCAGACCTCGGGAATATGAACCTTCCTCCTTGCCATATATTATTCCAGTTCTATGTCGCCAATGGGAAGCTAAGCCTGCAACTATACCAAAGAAGCGCAGACACATTCTTAGGAGTGCCTTTCAATATCGCCTCTTATTCGCTCCTGCTGATGATGGTAGCACAAGTGACAGGACTAAAGCCCGGAGACTTTGTATATACGACAGCTGACACACACATATATACAAACCATATAGAACAAGTAAAACTACAGCTGACAAGAGAGCCTCGCCCTCTACCCCAAA
Organism: Roseburia sp.; assembly: GCA_023665185.1. Taxonomy (GTDB): domain Bacteria; phylum Bacteroidota; class Bacteroidia; order Bacteroidales; family Bacteroidaceae; genus RGIG8745. Next base: position 61,542 of record JAMPEL010000001.1, on the reverse strand, counting down.
TGACCATCAATCCGAATGTAAAAAATATTTTCAGTTTCAAGTATGAAGATTTTATACTTGAAGACTACAATCCTTGGCCACACATAAAAGGAGTCGTATCAGTATAGCCAATATTGAAAGTATAAACGAGAAAGAGGAATGCACTTCATCCGGCACTCCTCTTTCTCGTTCTAATGATATTTCATGAACGCTTATTCTGCATCCTCTTTCTTTTTCTCATCAAGAGCCGCAATTTTTTCCTTCACCTCATTCATATCAGCCTTCAACTTGTCCATTTTCCTGTTCAACTCCTCTACAAGGCTGTTACCGGATTTCTTAGATTTGGAAGAAAGAGTCAGGAATCCGAGATTGTTCTCGTAAGTCTTAATTTCATTCTTCAATATCTCAAGCTGCCTAAGAAGACGCTCACGCACCCTTCCATCACCATCATTGACTTCATTTTTAAAGCGGTTGATACGCTTACGTGAAGCATTCTCATTCAATGCTCCATAAAGACGATCCATTTGCTCACGGAACAGTTTATACAATTTGTCTTTCTCCTTAAATGGAACATGACCTATAGAGTTCCACTCATCCTGTGACTCACGAAGTTTGCTACGATAATCCCCTTCTTCCTCTTCCGGATTGATAGCAGCCAAACGGTCGATAATGGCTTTTTTCTTTGCCATATTCTCCGCCTGCTCATTATGCTGAGACGAATTAGCCTCCTTTTTAGCCGCAAAGAAAGTGTCACATGCGAGATTGAATCTCTGCCATATTGTATCACTATATTTCTTTGGAACTGTACCGATTTCTTTCCACTGTTTCTGAAGCGCAACCAATGTGTCTGTTGTCTCTTTCCAATCTGTACTGTTCATCAAAGACTCTGCTTTCTCACACAACTCACGCTTCAAACGCAGGTTATTGTTCAAACTGTCACGTACAGATTTGAAAAATTCAGACTTCTGCTGGAAGAAAGCATCACAAGCGGCGCGGAAACGCTCGAATATCTTCACATTCATCTTCTGTGGAGCAAAACCAATAGTCTTCCATTTTGCCTGAAGAGCCGTAATCTGCTCAGACACAGCATTCCAGTCTGCAAATGTTTTAAGATTAGTAAGGTCCATTCCTTCCACAATCTCACAAATTGCTGTCTTCTGATCAAGATTTTCCTGTTCCTGTTCCTTACGCTTCTCGAAATAGTCTTGATGACGTTTGTTTACAACTGTAGACGCAGTCTTGAAACGTGTCCATATTTCTTCACGCAACTCATTCGATACAGGTCCTATTTCCCTAAAATCCTGATGCAGTTGCTGAAGCTGTCGGAATGCAGAAATTACATCCACCTCATCAGCCAGTTTCTCAGCCTTCTCGCATATCTCCGTCTTCAGCTCCAAATTCTTCTTGAAATCATAAGCACGCAATTCATTGTTCAGTTTCAAAGTATCATAGAACTGCTCTACATTCAACTGGTATGTTTTCCACAAGTCCGTAGCCTTGTCAGCCGGAACATTCTTTATTTCATTCCACTCCTGCTGTAAAGCCTTGAAATCATTATATGCACGATTGACTTCATCTGGGTTTGCCAAAAGTTGCTTAATTTGTTCAATTATAGCCACTTTCTTCTGATAGTTTTCCTCCTTTTGACGTTCCTGCTCCAATGCAATAGCCGCACGTTTCTCTCTTATCACAGCCATCTGCTCTTTGAATGCCGCCTCATCCACATTAGGAGCAGGCATATAATTGTCCGGTTCTCCACCGTTTTCTATATATGTCTTATATTCCAATTCACCCTCTTGCTTGAGCAGACGATAGAAATTGCTTTTAAGAGAATCAAGTTCCTGTCTTGAAATTTCCTCATCCTCTTCTACCAGTTGCTTCAGACGTTCAATAATATCCTCCTTTGTCTGCAAAGGCGAAAAAGTTTTCTTACTTTCTTCCGTATCAGCCACAACCTCTTCCATTGCATCTCCATCCGCTTCGTTTCCCACAGATGTCTCATTTTCCGCTGCAACTTCCACCACAGGTTCAGCCACCTTTAAGTCTTCTGCCAATGGTTCATTCTGAACCTCTTCATTGGCATTCTGAATGTCCGTCATCACTATACTATTTTTGTTTTTGTTAATCTTCAATTAAACATGAATAATACCCATAGGCATTTGTGCAATGTTTGCACCGCAAACTTAGGAATTAAAATTGATTTTTCATATTTTTCAAGAAAAATTGTATCGTTTCCGGCATGAAAAAAATCAGTTTCTTATTCTATGCACGCAGTTTGTCTCTCCTATTTGCCCATCAACTGGAATATTTTCTCACACATATTCTGGAACACACCACTATTTACGGTGTAAATATATACTACAGACGCAGGAATAGCCAACAAAGAACTGTCGAAGCGGTCAAGCATCCCTCCATGTCCGGGCAATATGTTTCCAGAATCCTTTATCAAGAGCTTACGTTTCAACAACGATTCCACAAGGTCTCCCCACGTACCGAAGACCACGACCACCAAAGACAGTCCGCCCCATGCCAATCTATTGAGCAGTTCATCACTACTATTCATATCCATACTGTATGATGCCACTATCTGAGAAACAAGTATTGCCACTATTGCACCGCCTATCGAGCCTTCCCATGATTTCTTTGGGGATATGCGCGGAAACAGCCTGCGCCTGCCAAACATACTGCCAAAACAATATGCGCCCGAATCACTTGACCAAAGAAAAATGAACACAGACAACACTAATATCGGACTATACACCACTTGCGGCTGTCCTACCATTCCCGGCACAGCAAAAAAGGACATTACATGCAGCATAGACAAAGGCAATGCGATATAAAGCTGGGACATCATGGTGAATGCCCAGTTGAATATCGAGTTCTTCCTGTCAAAATATAGTTCCGACACAAACAGATATATGATTGATATCAGATAAGGTATAAATATTTCCGAACCGGCAATATTCAGATTAAATCCCATCACAGCAAAGTACAGATATACAGCCGACACCGTTGTGATGAAACGATTTATCTGCATCTGCAAATTCTTATTGACAATAGTGCAAAATTCCCATGTCGTCATTGCTGTTATCACCGCAAACAACAGGGAATAGGTCTGCACACCATATAGCACACATCCCACTACCACCAAAACAAACAAAACACCGGTAATACTGCGTAGTATTAGATTTCTTTTCATAGCCACACTCTCCAAAATATTCTTGTGCCGTACACTACAGCTTTATTCTTTTACAGTTTCAACCTATCAGAATTACAAAAGCTCTATATAAAGAGGGCATAAGTTCAGGTCCATTGCCAGTCCCATAACTTATGCACCCCGTTCCTATTTCAAGCCTGTTCTTTTTTGTCCATCTCCGTATTCTGTGAGCCATTCCCGCCCTGCTGTTCAGTCTCTCTTCTCTTTGCTTTTTCAAGAATAGCACCCACAGCTTTCTGACGTATAATGTCTGCATTCTCATCGACATAGTTCACCGCAGAGTCGCTGCCACTGTCTGATGATTCCGAAGCCTCAGAAGTACTTGCCAGAATCTCTTCTGTACGGGATACCCACGGACGCTTGCCGAATATACGCTCCACATCCTCTGCGAATATTACTTCACGGTCTATTAGGATTTGAGCAAGTTGTGCATGTCCCTCCTTATGTTCCAACAGTATTTTCTTCGCACGCTCATATTCCACAGTTATCAACTTCTTGACTTCCTCATCGATAAGCTGGGCTGTATGCTCGCTGTACGGCTTGCTAAAAGAATACTCATCATTATTGTAATAGCACAGATTCGGCAAACTTTCGCCCATTCCTGCATAGGCAATCATACCATAGGCACGCTTGGTGACTGTTTCCAAATCATTCATCGCTCCAGTCGATATGCGCCCTATACATATTTCCTCTGCCGCACGACCTCCAAGCGTAGCGCAAATCTCGTCAAGCATCTCTTCCTTCGTGGTTATCTGACGTTCTTCCGGCATATACCATGCAGCACCAAGCGCGCGTCCACGTGGCACTATTGTCACTTTCACTAACGGGTTCGCATATTCCAAGAACCAAGAAATTGTAGCATGCCCAGCCTCATGTATGGCTATCGCACGTTTCTCACTGGCAGTAAGCAGTTTTGTTTTCTTTTCTAAACCACCAATAATACGGTCCACAGCATCCAAAAAATACTGTTTTGTCACCCATTCGCTGTTATGACGCGCCGCAATAAGCGCAGCCTCATTACAGACATTGGCTATATCGGCTCCCGAAAAGCCTGGTGTCTGACGCGCAAGCAAATCCACATCCACACTTTCGTCAATCTTCACCGGACGCAAATGCACATTGAATATTTCCTTGCGCTCGTTCAAATCCGGCAAATCAACATGTATCTGTCGGTCGAAACGTCCTGCACGCAACAAAGCCTTATCCAATATATCAGCACGGTTTGTGGCAGCCAATATTATTATACCACTGTTTGTTCCGAAACCGTCCATTTCCGTAAGCAATTGGTTGAGCGTATTCTCGCGCTCATCGTTGCCTCCCATATTCGTCGACTTGCTTCTTGCACGACCTATTGCGTCAATCTCGTCAATGAAAATGATACATGGTGCTTTTGCTTTGGCTTGTGCAAACAAATCGCGCACACGCGATGCTCCTACTCCAACAAACATTTCCATGAAGTCCGAGCCTGAGAGAGAGAAAAACGGAACATCAGCTTCTCCTGCCACAGCCTTTGCCAATAATGTTTTTCCCGTACCCGGAGGTCCGACAAGCAATGCTCCCTTAGGAATTTTGCCTCCCAGAGTCGTATATTTATCCGGTCGCTTCAAGAAATCCACAATTTCCTGCACTTCCTGTTTCGCACCTTGCTGTCCTGCCACATCCTTGAATGTGATTCGTTTAGCATTCTTGGCACCTTTGTCAAAAAGTTGCGCTTTCGATTTGCCCACATTGAATATGCCACCATTCATCATACCTCCTCCCATGCGGCGCATGATGAGAATCCAGACGAATACAATGATTAGTAACGGGGCAATCTGCCAAATAATATTGATGAACAAATCGTCCTGTGTCTCATACTCTACCTTACCGGAGAAATACCCCTCGTTTTTTTGCTCTTCAAGAAATTCCTCAACTTTCTCAATTGAGCCAAATTCAACCTTGACTGCCCTGTTGTTGCCGCTTTTATTTCCGTTTCCAAAAACCACACGGTCGTAGCGGCTGTCTATAAACATCTCAAGAATCAAGTCATCCTTGTTTATGACAATATTATTGGCATATCCTTTATTTACATATTCCTTGAAAGTGGAATAGTCAATTGTCTTTGTCGACTTACCGTCATGCCTTGTAAAAATCATGAACAGAAGTCCGACAATGAGCATAACGTACAACCAGTTGAAATTGAATCTCGGCTGTTTGTTTTTCTGATTTTCAGTGTTTTCGTTCATACAAACTGTCTAAAAGCATTAATCGATGTTCGGAACATCCGTCATTTCCGCATCTTCCCACAAATGGTCGATGTCATAAAACTCACGCATGTCCGGAAGGAAAATATGCACTATGACATCCACATAGTCCATAGCTACCCAGAAATAATTCTGCAAACCGTCCACAGCAATCGGTTTTACCCTCATGTTGTCAATACCGGTCTGTCTGATAGAATTATATATGGCAGAAACCTGACTTGGCGAATTGCCCTCGCAGATAACCATATACTTGCAGATAGTATCTTCAATACCTGTCAAATCTGCCACACGGATATTCTTTCCTTTTTTCTCTTGAATACCTTCAATAATGCTCTTTACTAATATTTTGTTCTCGTCCATATCTCTTTTTTGTATATTTTGCGCAAAGATACAGCTTTTTCGTCACAACAAAAAAACGACATTGCTTTTTTATGCTTTTCTCACAAATGTATCACATTCTTGCTTGCTCTTCTCACGCATTCTGCTCTCACAGCCTTTCCCGCCAGAAAACATCTTAATACATAAGTTCGGGATAATAAAATCCCGTTAGATACAGTCATAGAATATAAGGAATGCCTGCAATCCACAAGAAACAGTTCGGAGGTTCTGCAAACACGACAGAACGACTGTCTAAAATAACTTCAACCCAACTAAAATCTCAAAACCGCAATGAGGTTTATAAAAACTACACTATGGTTTACAAAAACCACACTGAGTTTTTGAGAATCTTATGTGCAAGAAATTTGTTTCCTCTCCACTTGTTTTTCCTCTCCACCGCACTAAATGCTAAAATAAGTACTACCGCATTCTCTTGCGGTCTCTTTTCCCGCCAGAAAAACGTCCTTATAATGTTTTTCTCCTTTCGTTTTTCTCTGTTTTTTCTTCCCCTCACCACCCGAAAACTATCAAAATATGGGGTAAAAACTGACAATTGTCAG
>JAMPEL010000001.1:0-55065 GCA_023665185.1 Roseburia sp. | reverse complement strand
GATTTATATGTTTACACAAAGATACACAGAAAATTTGATATAAACTAATTTTCAATATCTACTTAGTAAATTATTGATAATCAAGCAAATATATTTTCAGCAAAAAGTATGCAGTTTTAGATCAAAAACTAAGGGTTGAACACAAAATAGGAAATGTTGATAATCAGTGAGTTATGAAATTTTTGCCTTAAAATTGTCTTTTCCCGGGTTCAGAATCCATTTTTGTTTTTCGGAGCATGGAAAAGGCGGTTGCCGTCTTTTTGAAAAAGTTATGCGGGAAAATGCCCGATTTTGACCCGAAAAACGGTCTTTGAAAATTTTGTTCACCTTGAAAATAAATTTTGTTCACCTTGCAAATAAAATTAGAGTACGCTGAAAATAAATTTTCAGCACCTTGTAATTTTGGCTTTTTGTGGGTTTTTGGATGGGAAAGGCATGTTTCGGAGAAATTTTGTATATCTTTTAGTCGTACGAATTGTTCTATTTGTCTTCTTTGATTTTGGGGTTCGAAGACCTCCGTAGAATCGCGTTTTTGCAACCTCGGCGGAACTCGGTTCATTTTGAGCGGATTCTACTGGATTGGGATTTAACATATCAAATTGTCGCTATATTTGAATCTTTGCTGACATTTGCGACGGATTCCTCCATCGCAAGGCGACATCTTCTCTAATTTAGAGTAGGGGCCTGATTGCCGTATTCGCTAAGAGAACAATAATTTGATTGACAAGGTGCATAGCTTCTCCCTTGAATTAGGGAATGTGTCGCGAAGTGACGGAGGAATCAGTCTAAAATATCAGCAAAATATCATTCAAGAGCATACTTGCAAAAAGTAAGTGCATGTTGGATGTATCTGCAAGGCTTTATCCACATCACTACTTTGCTCTTCAACAAATGAAACAACTCCCGAACCCTCAAACCGCATCATCTTGTCACCTTTTTTCGCACTTTAATTGGCTGTTTGTCGTTTTATTCTTACTTTTGCAGGATAATAGCGATTTTTTGAGAAAAGAGGAATAACAAACTAAAACTATAACAATGAAAAGAGACGAAGAAATATTCTCTTTGATAGAGAAAGAACACCAGCGTCAGGTAAAAGGTATTGAACTGATTGCTTCGGAGAACTATGTCAGTGAACAAGTGATGGAAGCACAAGGCTCATGCCTCACAAACAAGTATGCTGAAGGATATCCGGGAAAAAGATATTACGGCGGATGTGAAGTGGTGGACCAGACAGAGACCATTGCTATAGAACGTGTGAAGAAACTGTTCGGCGCGGAGTATGCCAATGTGCAGCCTCATTCGGGCGCACAGGCAAATGCAGCCGTGCTGCTTTCCGTACTTAAGCCGGGAGACACTTTCATGGGTTTGAACCTCGACCACGGCGGTCATCTTTCTCATGGAAGCCATGTGAATACGAGTGGAATACTTTATAATCCTGTCGGATACAATCTGAACAGGGACACTTGCCGTGTGGACTATGACGAGATGGAACGTCTGGCTTTGGAAAAGAAACCTAAGCTCATTATTGGTGGCGGCTCGGCATACAGCAGAGAATGGGATTATGCCCGCATGAGAAAGATTGCCGATGAGGTGGGAGCATTGCTTATGATTGACATGGCGCACCCTGCCGGTCTTATCGCAGCCGGACTTCTTGACAACCCTTTGAAATATGCGCATATTGTGACCTCTACAACTCATAAGACTCTCAGAGGACCGCGTGGAGGTATCATCCTGCTCGGCAAGGATTTCGAGAATCCGTGGGGTCTGGCCACTCCTAAGGGACAGGTGAAGATGATGTCGCAGATATTGAACTCGGCTGTGTTCCCGGGACAGCAGGGCGGACCACTCGAACATGTCATTGCGGCTAAGGCTGTGGCATTTGGAGAGGCACTTACTCCGGAATTTAAGGAGTATCAGATGCAGGTGAAGAAGAATGCCGCTGTGCTTGCACAGGCTCTTATCGACAAGGGATTCTACATCTGCTCAGGCGGAACAGACAATCACTCTATGCTTGTCGACTTGCGCACGAAATATCCGGAGCTGACAGGTAAGGTGGCTGAGAAGGCTCTCGTTGCTGCCGACATCACAGCCAACAAGAATATGGTTCCGTTCGACACCCGCTCGGCTTTCCAGACAAGCGGTATCCGTCTTGGCACTCCGGCAATAACTACACGAGGTGCTAAGGAAGAACTTATGCTGGAGATTGCGGATATGATTGAGACTGTGCTCAACGACCCTGAAAACGACGCGACAATAGCCAAAGTAAGAGCTCATGTAAATGAACTTATGAAGGATTATCCACTTTTTGCATGGTAAGAAAGATGACATCACTCTTAGGATTGACGCTGAATGAGCTTGAGGATGTGGTTGCTCAGGCTGGTATGCCCAAGTTCACGTCGAAGCAGCTGGTGCAGTGGATTTATGTCAAGAGGGTGAGAAGCATCGATGAAATGACCAATATATCGAAACGTTTCCGCGAGCAACTCGCGGAACGTTTCGTTGTAGGACGCTCCGAACCAATTGAGACAATGCGCTCGGTGGACGGGACTGTAAAATATCTGTTTCGCACAGCCGAGGGCAAGTTTGTGGAGACGGTGTATATTCCGGATGGAGAACGCGCCACCTTGTGCGTGTCCACCCAAGTGGGATGTAAGATGAACTGTCTGTTCTGCCAGACCGGCAAGCAAGGCTTTTCCGGCAATCTTACCGCCACCGACATCCTCAACCAGATTTTGTCTGTCGAAAACTCTGAAAAGCTGACCAATATCGTCTTTATGGGACAGGGAGAACCGTTGGACAACTATGACAACCTGATGAAATCCTTGCAGATAATCACGGCGGGATATGGTCTGGCATGGAGTCCGAGGCGCATCACGGTGTCTACCGTAGGACTGAAAAAGAATTTCAAGCGTTTCATTGATGAGTGTGAATGCCATATAGCTGTCAGTCTGCATGCTCCGTTTCATGAGCAGAGACTGAAGCTGATGCCGGCAGAAAAGCAATTCGCCATTGCCGACATTGTGGACACATTGCGTCAGTATGACTTCAGCCATCAGCGCAGGCTCTCGTTTGAATACACCATGTTCAAGGGGGTCAATGACGACATGTCGTCGGCAAAAGAGCTGATAAAACTGCTGAAAGGTGTGGAGTGTCGAATCAACCTCATTCGTTTTCATAAGATTCCGGATGTGGAACTTGACGGTATCGAGCGGGAGCGCATGGTGGCTTTTCGCGACTATCTGACCCAGCATGGCATATTCACGACTATCCGCGCGTCGCGGGGACAGGACATATTCGCTGCGTGCGGACTGCTGTCTACTGCCAAGATGATGGAGAATGCCGTGTCGGATGACTGACAAATACTTTGTGAGAATATTCTAACTTTATAAAAGCAATATATTATGAAGAATAAATTATGTAATGCCCTGATTCTGTTTCTTTCTGTGACCTTGATGCTTGCCGCATGTTCTGACGGCAATGGGGGAGGAAAGAAGAGACGCACCCGAAGTCCGCTCATTCCAGCCGCAAGTGGAAACCCGTATGAGGTGATGGTTGTCGCTGACGACAGTGTGTGGGACGGTTATGTAGGGCTTGCCCTCAAAGATGTGCTCAACAAGCCGATGCCGGGGCTTCCTCAGGAAGAAAGCACTTTCCATGTCAGCCGGGTGGAGCAGAAACATTATGACAGGATTACTAATATATTCCGAAATATTATTGTCATAAAAATAAGTGACCATTTTACTCAGCCGAAGATTAATCTGGTGCGTGACGAACATGCCTCTCCGCAGCTTATCATGACGATACAAGGTCCGAGTCAGGCTGCCATATCGGCATATATTACGGAGCAGACGAAATTCATCATCAGCTTCTTCTCTGCTGAGGAAATCAATCGTGAGGCGACACGGCTGGAGACGGAGCACAATGTGAAGTTTGCAAAGAAAGTAAAGGAAATGTTCGATTGCGAGCTTTACATACCTGTCGATATCAACAAGATGAAAATAGGCGATGACTTTATATGGGCATCGAATGATGGCTTGTCGAGCATTCAGAATATTGTGATATACAGTTATCCGTATGTCAGTGAGAAGGTATTCAGGAAAAAGGCATACATCGCTCTGCGCGACAGTTTCATGAAGAAGAATATTCCAGGCGGAAAGCCGAACCAGTATATGGCTACGGATAAAGATTTTGTTAAGGTGAAGGACATGCAGGTTCAGGGTGTCTATACACAAGAGGCACGCGGATTGTGGCAGATGGAGAATGATGCGATGGGCGGCCCGTTCGTGGCTCATTCGCAAGTGGACACTGTCAACAACCGTGTGATTGTGGTGGAAGGATTTGTGTATGCTCCCGACAAGATGAAGCGTACAATGGTGCGCCGTCTTGAAGCTGCGTTATATACATTGAAATTGCCGGAGGGCAAGGGTATGTGACCAATGTCTGGAAACTGATGACTTTTTCGGTATCCGGAAGCGGAATGCGGTATGTTTCCGCACATTTCGGCAATATGCCGCAAGAAATTTACTGTTCAATCGGTCGGGATGAGGCCGGTGAGAATCTAAAATCAAAAAAATATATATGGATAAGATAAGAGTGGGCATAACCCACGGAGACATTAATGGAGTAGGATATGAGGTCATTCTGAAAACATTTCAGAATGATGAGATGCTTGACTTATGCACTCCTGTTGTGTATGGTTCTCCTAAAGTGGCGACATATCACAAGAAGACAATAGACTGTCAGGTTAATTTTGTGGTAAAGGAATCGGCAGAAGACATTGAGGACGGTGTGCTGAATATCGTAAATTGTTTTGGTGACACAGAACTGAAGGTTGATTTCTCTCACCCTACCGAAGAAGCAGGAAAGGCAGCTTTCATTGCCCTCGAGAGAGCATTGGACGAATTTAGCCGGGGGCTTATTGATGTGCTTGTCACAGCCCCTATCAACAAGCATACTATTCAGTGTGAGGGCTTTCATTTTCCAGGGCATACGGAATATATCGAGCAGAAGGTTGGTGAGGGCGACAAGGCTCTGATGATATTGATGAAGGACAATTTGCGCGTGGCATTGGTGACTACTCATCTGCCTGTAAGCCAGATTGCCGGATGCGTCACAAAAGAGCTTATTGAGGAGAAGTTGCAGATACTGAACCATTCGTTGAAGCGTGACTTCGCTCTTGACAACCCCCGCATTGCCGTGCTATCGTTGAACCCTCACTGTGGAGATGGCGGACTGCTTGGTACAGAAGAGCAGGAAGTGATATGTCCTGCTATTGACGAAATGATGAAAAAAGGCATAAAATGTTTTGGACCGTATCCGGCTGACGGCTTCTTTGGGTCTGGCAATTACAATATGTTTGATGCTGTGCTTGCCATGTATCATGATCAGGGGCTGGCACCGTTCAAGGCTTTGGCTATGGATGTAGGAGTGAACTATACTGCGGGCTTGCCGATTGTGCGCACTTCGCCTGCTCATGGAACTGCATACGATATTGCCGGCGGGAATGAGGCAGACGAAAGCTCATTCCGTTGTGCTGTTTATTCGGCGATAGACATTGTGCGCAACCGTATGCGTTATGACAGTGCTCATGCTCATCCGCTCCGTAAGCAGTATTATGAGAAACGGGATGACAGTGACAAACTGAAACTGGATCAGATTGCTGAGGAGGATATATAATCTTTCTATTGTGTGAGTCTTGTCGCCGACTGTGAGGCGACAGATTTATAAGGTTATAAGGTTTTGAGGGTTGGACGGATGCTGTACGACAGTGGTGCCGCCGCTTTGAGACCTCATAACCTTAAACTTGTGCTATAAGTGTGCTTGTTGCCGGAAACTCCGGTTATACGATAAAGATAGTGTAAACATATATGCCATTTGCAAAGTGATGAAAAAGAGTGTGCGTAATATATTTTTTTTGTTTGGTCTTGTCGCTGTAATTGTAATGTTGTTTACGTTTAAGGTAAGCTTCGTGCAATTATGGCATGATATTACCAAAGCCGGATATTGGCTTGTCGCTGTGCTGGGGCTTTGGGTGGGCTTGTATTTGATGAACGCGCAGACATGGCGGATTATCATTAAGGGAAGCGGGGACTGCCCGGTTTCTTTTTGGCGGATATTGAAGCTTACCATTACCGGGTTTGCCTTGAATTATGCCACTCCGGCTGGACTGATGGGAGGAGAGCCGTATAAGATTATGGAACTGTCTCCGAGCATTGGAACTCATCGCGCCACCTCATCCGTGCTGTTGTTTGCCATGATGCATATCTTTGCGCATTTCTGGTTTTGGTTTACCTCGATTATTTTATATCTGCTGTTCATGCCGGTGAACATGGTGATGGGAGTGATACTGTTGCTGATGACACTGTTCTGTATGGCGGGTATATATCTATTTGTGAAAGGGTATAAGAACGGAATGGTTGTAAAGCTTGTGAGTATAGTCGGGCATATTCCCGGTTGCAGGAAATGGGCACGTCGGTTTGCTGATAGTCATGCAGAGGATTTGACGAACATTGACCGTCAGATTGCTGAGTTGCAAGGACAGAACAAGCGCAGTTTCTACGGCTCTTTCTTTCTTGAATATGTTGGCAGAATATTGCAGTCGCTGGAAATCTATTTCATGCTGCAACTTTTTGATGTGGGAGGAGGAAGTTGGATGATGTTCATTCATTCTATTTTGATACTTGCGTTTACATCTTTGTTTGCCAATTTGTTGTTCTTCATGCCATTGCAACTGGGTGGACGTGAAGGCGGTTTTGCCATGTCTACAGCCGGTATGGGAATGACCAATGACATAGGGATGTTTATTTCTATAATATGCCGTGTAAGAGAACTTTTCTGGACAGCAATTGGCTTGTTCCTTATGAAAGTGGGGAACAGACAGTCGGATATTGCTGTTCGGAAGAATGTGGCGGATAATATTTCTGAAACAAAATAATAATAGTAAAGATATGAAATTTGCGATACTTGCTGCCGGTGAAGGCTCCCGTCTTGCGCAAGAGGGAATAGAAATGCCCAAGCCGCTTGTCAGGATTAATGGGGAAGCGATGATAGATCGTCTTATCCGGATATTTATGGAGAACGGAGCAGAGGAAATATTTGTCATTACCAATAATCTTACCACGCTTGTGCAGGAACATCTGAGTGTGATGGTGAGGAATGGAATTCCACTGAGGCTTGTGGTGAAGACTACTCCAAGCTCGATGCATAGCTTTTATGAGTTGAAAAATCATATAGGGGAGGGAAAGTTCTGTCTTACAACCGTGGATACGATATTTGATGAGCGTGAATTTTCATCTTATATCTCTGAGTTCAGAGCTTCCGCTTGCGATGGAATGATGGCGGTGACGGACTATATAGACGATGAAAAGCCCCTTTATATTTCTACTGATAGCCATGATATGATAACCGGCTTCCATGATTCGTTGGAACTTTACGGACAGAGCGAGGCAGGAAAGTCGGGCTTGTCGGTGTGTAAGTATATTTCTGGAGGAATCTATTGTCTGGACTCTAAAGCATTCGTCACGCTCGACAAGTGTATTGATGAGGGCATGTCGCGTATGCGCAATTTCCAAAGGCAGCTTGTTTTTGACGGCTTGTGTCTGAAAGCCTGCCGTTTTTCCAAGATTCTGGATGTGGACCATGCGGGAGACATAAGAAAGGCTGAGGAATTTTTGAATGCGGGAAGATGAGAATATTGGGCATTGCGAGAGCCTCTGAGTTCTCGCCGAATATGGTGGACAATGACGCTGCAATTCTTCATGCGGTGGCAGACTGCCTGTCTGCGATGGGGCATAGTGTCAGTTGCGTCTCTGAAACAGATTTCAGCAAAGAGTGTGAGGCGGAACTCATATTCAGTATGGCGCGTCATTCATCTACTATCAAAAAGCTTCGTGAGATGGAATGTGAGACTGGTGTTCGTGTGATTAACTCTGCGATTGGTGTGGAGAATTGTACCCGAAGTAGGTTTACCGAAATTTTCATGCGTGAGTGTATTTCCTCTCCGCAAAGCTGGATATTTGAGCCGTGTGCGGTTCCGTGTCTGGAATATCCTTGTTGGATAAAGCGTGGTGACGGTTGTGCGCAACAGAAGAGCGATGTCTCTTATGTGAGGAATGAGGAAGAGGTGTCTGCCGTGATGGACGATTTCAAGGAAAGAGGCATCTCGTGTGTGGTGGCGAATAAGCATCTTGAGGGCGACTTAATCAAGTTCTATGGTGTGGAAGGCACGGATTTCTTTGATTGGGGCTATGCCGCTGATGGGCACAGTAAGTTCGGGTTGGAGACGCATAATGGCAAGGCACATGGCTTTCCTTTTTCTCCGGAAGAATTGAAGTGCATAAGCGACAGGGCTGCTAGAGTGCTGGATGTACCTGTATATGGAGGCGACTGCGTGGTTTCTGAAACTGGTGAACTGCGGATTATAGACTTCAACGACTGGCCGAGCTTCTCGCGTTGTAGAGACAAGGCTGCAGCTGCAATTGCAGAAAGAATTGTAAGGATGTAATGAGTGTATGATAACAGATAAAGAAATAAAGTATTGAATTATGTCAGATAATAAAGCATCAATAGAATCGACTTTGAAATCACAAGATACGGAAGAATGGATTGACATTGTTTTTACGCGCCCAATAGGCTATCGTTGGGCTTTGTTCTTCAATCGTTTTGACATTCATCCGAATGTGGTGACGGTTATATCTATGTTTTTGGGAGCAGCGGCAGGTGTCATGTTCGTGTTTGATGCAGATACCACGCGCGGACTTGTGTATAATATAATAGGTGTATTGCTTCTTGCATGGGCAAACTTCTACGACAGCTGCGACGGGCAGATGGCGCGGATGACAGGAAAAAAGACGCGCCTTGGACGTATTCTCGATGGATTTGCAGGTGACGTTTGGTTCTTCTGCATCTATATAGCCATTATTATAAGAATATTCAATCAAAATATTCCTTTTACCGATATTCAATGGGGATGGTACGGATTTTTGCTTGCATGTGTATGTGGTCTTGTATGTCATGCGCGGCAGTGCGGTCTTGCCGACTATTACCGTAATGTGCATCTGTTCTTCTTGAAGGGAAAGGACGGGAGTGAGCTGGACAACAGTATTCAGCAACGCAAACTGTATGAGTCTACTCCGTGGAAGGGAAATCTTCTGTGGAAAATTTTTCTGCGCTCATATTGCAACTACACCAGGCAACAGGAATTGCAGACACCTGCTTTTCAGGCTCTGCTTGCCAAAGTGGGCGAAGTATATGGCGACAAGATTCCGCAGGATTTCCGTGATGAGTTCCGGAAAAACAGTCTGCCGCTGATGAAATACGCAAACATACTTACATTTAATATCCGTGCGATAGTGCTCTATGTGTCATGTCTTGCAAATGTGCCGTGGATGTATCTGCTCTTCGAGTTGGTTGTGATGACGGCATTGTATTTCTATATGCGTTGGAGACACGAGAGCTTTTGCCGCAGGATGCTTGCGGAACTGTAAGGATGGAGGCGGCATTCCGTGATACTTTAATATTATTGCAATAAAATAATCATTTACAGATGATGAATATAAAAGGGATTATATTTGACTATGGTGGTACGATTGACACCAACAGCACACATTGGTCGGAAGTGTTGTGGGAGGGATTCCTGAACAGTGCAGTGCCTGTAAGCAAGGAACAGTTCAGGGAATGCTATGTGCATGGAGAGCGCACATTGGCGAAGTTTCCTTTGATAAAGCCTGAGCATAACTTTCTCGATTTGTTAAGGATAAAGGTGGATATAGAGACAGAATATCTGTCGGATAACGGCTTCTGGACTATTGACGAGGAACCGCGCAAGCGCATTTCCAATGATATTGCCCGCTATTGCTACGACTATGTGCTGCGTGTATTGCATACAAGCCGTGAGGTAATTGCCCGTTTGGCTGAGAAGTATCCTTTGGTCTTGGTGAGCAATTTCTATGGCAACATACAGACTATTCTCCGCGATTTCCGTCTTGAATATTTCCAGAGCATAGTAGAGTCTGCTGTGGTGGGAGTACGTAAGCCCGACCCACGCATATTCCAGCTCGGGGTGGACGCACTCGGCTTGCCGCCGGAAGAGGTGGTGGTCGTTGGTGATTCTTTTAGCAAGGATATTATACCTGCATCTTCTATCGGTTGCAAGACTGTATGGATTCGCGGAATAGGATGGGGAAATGAGACTATAGACGAGTCTGTCCCTACAGCGATACTCTCAGACATAGCGGAACTTCCACAACAGCTTTAGTGTAATTGTGGCTGACGGATATATCGAATCTTGATGAGTTCTCATCCTGTCGGAACAATATCACAAAACGGGACATGCCTCTGTGCAGATGGCATGTCCCGTTTTGTGATATTGAATATGGAGCTTATTGGTAGAAGTATGATACATGCAACTTAGTTGCACCCGCGCTTCTCTACCTTTGCATACAGAATTAGATAAAAGCAGAAGAATATGAAACAAAAAATGGAATGGATAGGAGTCTTTCGGCTTGAACTGTTAAGTGCCGTGATGCTTGCTGTAGGAATGCTTGCCGAACATTCGGGGACAGAATGGTTCGTTGGTATTGTACAGCTTTTGTGGTTTGTGGCGGCATTTTTCCCTGTTGGATTTCCTGTTTTGCGGGAAGCTGTCGGGAATATGCGGCATGGCAGCTTCTGTAATGAGTTTATGTTGATGACGCTTGCGGCTGTCGGTGCTTTTTATATAGGTGAGTATCCGGAGGGAGTGGCTGTGATGTTGTTTTATTCCGTAGGGGAAAAATTGCAGGATATAGCTACCGACAGTGCCCGAAGTCATATTGCCTCGCTGGTTGATTTGCGCCCGGATACGACACGTGTAATACGTGATGGAAAGGAAGGGAAAGTAAGAAGTGAGGAGGTGAGAGTGGGCGATTTGATAAATGTCAGAGTCGGAGAACGTTTGTCTGTGGACGGAACATTACTGTCGGACAGTGCTGCTTTCAATGCCTCGGCAATCACAGGAGAGAGTACCCCCGTGACTTTATATAAGGGAGATGAGGTGATGGCGGGATTTATTCCTGTTACTGATATGATACAGGTGAAGGCTTTACGAAACTTTGAGCATAGTGCGCTCAGCCGTATCCTGACTATGGTTGAGGAGGCATCGGAGAGAAAGGCTCCAGCTGAACTTTTCATACGGAAGTTCGCGCGTGTCTACACTCCTGCCGTAGTTGGTCTTTCTGTGTTGCTGGTGCTGATTCCTCTGATATATTCTTTGTTTGTTCCTGAGTATTGTTATGTGCTCGATGATTGGCTTTACCGCGCCCTTGTCTTTCTTGTTGTCTCATGCCCCTGTGCCCTTGTTATAAGTATTCCGCTCGGATATTTTGGTGGAATAGGGGCGGCTTCCACAAAAGGAATCCTTTTCAAGGGAGGCAGTCAGTTGGATATGGCAGCGCGGATAAATGCTGTGGCATTCGACAAGACCGGTACACTTACTACTGGACAGTTTGAGGTGAAATGTGTGATGCCTGCTGAAGCCGGAGAATATAGTAAGGAGGATATTCTGCGTGATGTCGTGCTGGCTGAAAAAGACTCTAATCATCCGATTGCTGTGGCATTAAAGAAGTATGCTGATGAGTGTCATATGCTGTTGCCTGCTGATGAGACTGATTTCAAGACTGTGTCAGGACTGGGAATGACAGGAATATTGAATGGCGATGCTGTACTTGTGGGCAACAGACAGTTGTTGGAGAACAATGGTGTTAAGGTACCACAGGAGGTGGTTGATATAGAGGAACTGACTGTTCTTTGTAGTGTGAATGGAAAGTATGTCGGATGTGTCATACTGGAGGATTCTGTAAAGGACGGTGCTTTGCATACTGTCGAAGAGTTGAACTCACTTGGAATAAGGAATCTGTTTCTGCTTTCGGGCGACAAGCGGAACATTGTCGCGCGCTTGGCAAATCGTATCGGTATTGTCCATGCGGAAGGTGATATGTTGCCCGACAGTAAAGTTGATTATGTCAGCCAACTGAAACAGCGGCAAGGATATACAGTCGCTTTTGTTGGTGATGGCATTAACGATGCGCCGGTACTTGCTTGTAGTGATATGGGTGTGGCAATGGGAGCGATGGGAAGTGATGTGGCAATTGAGGCTGCGGATATTGTCATACAGGATGATAATCCGGTGAAGATAGCCGATGCAATAGAGATTGGTCGAAAAACCCGGCGCATTGTAACGGAAAACATCTTGCTGTCGATAGGTGTGAAGGTGGTTGTGATTTTTCTCGGAGCTTTAGGACTGACCAGTTTGTGGATGGCTGTTTTTGCCGATGTGGGTGTGTCTTTGCTTGCTATATTCAATGCCTTACGTCTGCGCTTTGTCATTGAGCGAAAGGACACTGCCAATGGGCGACATTTGCACACGCATTTACATGCCAGTCACCATCATTGCGGATGTGGTTGTCATTGACAGGAATGTGTGATTTTATAAAGAAAGAATATAAGATATGGATATAGAGAAAAAACTTGAGGAAAAGGGCATACGTCCGACTGCAAACCGTATATTGGTTATGCGTGCCCTACATAGTTTCAGTCATTCATTTTCACTTCGTGAGATGGAGGACAAGATTGACACACTCGACAAATCCTCTGTTTTCAGGACGCTTCGATTGTTTGCCGACCACCATCTGATACATGAGATAGACGATGGCAGTGGTTCTTTGAAATATGAGTTATGTATGGCTGAACATACTCCTGATAACGATGATTTGCATACTCATTTTTTCTGTGAGAAGTGTGGCAGGACAATCTGTCTGCACGATATTCCTGTGCCTCGTGTCCGGCTTCCGGATGGTTTTGTTGCCGAGAGTGTAAATTATGTGATAAAAGGAATATGTGATGAGTGTAACGGGAGATAGATGTTTCTTTTGATTTTGTGAGTGCGTTTTTATTCTCCTGATGAAAACCTGTTCCTGCCGTTCTGCAAGAATGAAGGGATGGCTGCCTAAAGCCGAATTTTCCATACTAAATTCTCAAAACCGCACTGTTGTTTTTACAAGCAGTAGAAACAAAATGAACTGCACCCAAAAAAGTCAGACAAAAACTTTTTGGGTGCAGTTCATTTTGTTAGACAGCCTTGTCAGAATAAACATCAGCATAAAGCCGGGGTAAAGTCACGGCCTCAATAGTGTTTATGCGGATTGTACGTTCTTTAATTTCTTTTCTTGTTTTGCTTCAAGTCTTTCATATTCCAGCTTGCCATCCAAGGGATAGACATATCTCCGCTTTTTTTGTCTACCTGTAACGGAAGCCATATATAGCGGCTGTCAGCAAGGTCTTTCTTTTTCCAAAGGTCGAAACATGCTATGAACTTGCCTTTTTTTGCGTTTACAGGAATTACATACGTGCTTTGTCCGTAGAATGTCTTGTCGGCATCAACTCCCGTACACGGATTGCCAAGAATTTTCCATTCTCCCATTATGCTGTCTGCTACAGCCAGCTCTGCCTGGTTTGGGTCCCAACCAGTGCATCCGCTTGAAAGCATGTAGTATTTTCCTTTGTATTTGAACACTGCCGGTGCCTCTCTCGCAAGACCTATGAAACGGCGGACGAATGTGCCGTCCGGCTTCAAATAATCATCTGTGAGGCGGTTGATGTGAAGTGTCTGGTTGTTCTCCGAAGACGAGAACTGATAAGCGGTGCCGTCATCGTCCACAAACAGAGTTTGGTCGCGGCTCATGCTGTCGTTAGGACGGAAGCTGCCGATATATTCAAAGGGACCTACTGGTGTGTCGCTTACTGCAACTCCTGCTGCCGCCATGCCGTAGTTTGCGCTTTCCGCGTGTACCCACATGACGAATTTCTTGGTCTTTGCATTGTAGATGACTTTTGGACGCTCGATTACTTTCGATGGGTGAAGGTCGCTCTCTGGATTGTCAGGAACAGCCTTTAGCGCAAGTCCCTCAAACTTCCAGTTCAGAAGGTCCTTGCTTGAATAACAGCTTACTCCAGTCACATCAGTACGGTAGCATTCCCATGTTGCCCATGAAGGCAGAATGGTTTCTCCTACCTTGTACTCTCCATACCAATAATATGTGCCTTTGTGGTACATGATTCCACCGCCATGTGCGTTGATGGCATTTCCTTCGGTATCATTCCAAACTTCTTTCGGACGGAATGCCTCATTTTTTTGTTGGGCAGAAACAGGGGCAAAAGTGGTGAGCCACACCGACACTGCTGCCATGATAAACCTTAGTCTCATAAATTGAAAAAATATTTGTAGGGTTAAACAATGAATTATCCTCTTTTATAGGGTACGCATCTGCATCTTCCTTTCTTTAGGCGAGTAGGTGCGGTAAGTTTTTGCCTCGCGGGCATGGTTCATGAATATGTCAAGTATTCCATCCAATTCTCCGAGGCTGTGCAAGGTGACATCCACCTTGAGTCCTGTTTTCTGCAACTCTTCTTTCCATTCCACGGCAATATCATTCTTTGCATGATCGCCTGCCACAAACATGAATGGGATAAGATTTGCCTTTTTTGCCTTGCTTTTCTTCATGTTCTTGACGAGATTGTCGAAGGAAGGATAGCCTTCGATTGTTCCTACAAACCAGTTGCTGTATTCTTTGTCGCGAAGTACATAGTCAAGCATCGTGTATGAAGAGTTTCTATTTCCTTTTGAGCCGTGGCACACAAGTATGTTGGCTGTTTTCTCATTTCCATAGAAAGCAGCGACGGTGAGTATTGCTTTCTCGTAATCCTCTGGCGAGGAAAGCAGGGGGTCGCCCAACCGTATAGCCTTGAAATCTTTTCTGGCCGCGTCTATTTCTGAGCGCAGATTCTCCATTTCCGTACCTTCTATGATGTTCGATGATTGTACGAGTATATGCGTATATCCTTCTCTTTTCAATTCAGTGAACAACTCACTCGGAATACTGATTTTTTCTCCTTGCTGTGCCATTTTGCGCACGATGATTCGTGAAGTCCAAGCCTCCCGGAAATCGCATTCGGGAAACTCTCTGCGCAGTCGTTCATTGAACTTGTCAATTGTGTTCTTGCGTGTGTCGATGTGCGATGTGCCGAAGTGGACAGCCACGACAGCCGCCTTGTCTCCTTCTTTCATGTTCTCAAAAATATCCTGTTCGATGCGCTCGGTTTGTGCCGATAATCGGCAGAAGGACAATAGAACGATAAAAAATAGAATTACTTTGGTCATAATATGGGTTTTAGTGTTTGAGTATTATTATAATGTATCATTGTTTCAGGGTTCTCTTGTTTTTTGCCACAATTGCCGACTGTAAAACAACAGACAGTACGATAAGTCCAAGTCCGATGTAGAATGAATAATTCAGTTGGGCAGCCTCTCCGAAGAAAACCATGGCGAAAATGATGCTGTACACAGGCTCCAGATTATAACTCAGATTGACTGTGAAAGCCGACAGTTTGCGCAGGGCGGCAAGCTGTAACATATACATAAGGACTGTGCAGAATGATGCGTGGCAGAGCATCCAGCCAAAATCTGTCCATGTCGGCATCTGTAAGGCTGTGTTTACAGGCAGTCCGAATGCCATGAGATATACTGGAATCAACAGGGTGACCAGTATGAGTCCTCCTGACATGCCGCATTGCAGGAAGTCGCGGGAGCGCATTCCGCAACTGACTTTCTTGCTCATGACCATATATATGGCACAAGCGAGTGAGGATATGGTGCCAATGACGACTCCCCGTTTGACATCAACCCCTTCTCCTACACTGTCTCCATCTGGCGACAGGAAGTACATACATCCTATTCCGGCTACAGTCAGCAGACTGAGCAGCAACTCTACGGCAGACGGTTTTCTGTGTCCTGCAAGCGGTTCCACAATAGCTGTCCAGCATCCGGTCAAAGAAAAGCACAATACACCGATACATACATTAGACGCTTTTATGCTGCAATAGAAAAGCATCCAGTGCAATGCCAGCATGGCTCCTGATGCGGCGGAAGCCAGAAATTTGCGTCTTGACACTTTGGGCACTCCGAAGATGCAGAGCATCATTAACGATGACAAGACCATGCGGAACCATACTATTTCCGTTTCATGGAGTGATATTAATTTTGCGAAAAGTCCGGTGCATCCGGCAAACAGTATGCTTAGATGCAGTTTTATGAATGCGTCACGCATAATATGTATGTGTTGTTGTTTGTTTTTGATAATGTTCTTTTTGTGTTGTCTCTCTTATTCGTATGGGGTCATATTTGCGGCATCGCGTACAGCCTTGATGTGTGTTTTCACAAGAGTTGATGCAGTCACGCTCACAATATGCTCTATTTTCCGTACACACACTGTTTCCTTGCCATATTCCCACATACGGTAAGTGCCGTCACCGGGGATGACGACTTTCACATCGTTATTCTCTGAAGTGTCGACAGGACGGATGGCATTGCGTATGAATGCTTTGCATACAAGCCTGTACTCCATGCCTTCCTTGTTGCCTTCGACAATAACCTCGCGTGCCGTGTCGTGCCGCACTCCAAAAGTGCAGGTTGCGCGGTCGAAACTGATGCCGTCACGCATGAAATATTCTTCAATCTTTCCTTCCGCGCACAAATCTTCCGGCATGCCGGTGGTAAGTCCTTTTTCGCGGTCTATCAGCCATACTTGGTCTGCTACTTGCAAGGCATGTTCCAAATCGTGTGTGGACAGGAAAATGGTTTTCTTCAGAGCCTTTGCCAGTCTGTGCAGGAGCAGCATCATTCCGATTTTGCTCGGATAATCGAGAAAGGCGGTAGGCTCGTCAAGGAAAATGATTGGTGTTTCCTGTGCTATGGCTTTGGCAATCATTACTTTCTGCCTTTCGCCATCGCTGAGTGTCTGCATCTTTCTTTCCGCCAGTTCCGTGATTCCTACCCATTGCAGGCATTTCTCCACAATCTTCTTGTCTTTTTCTGACAGCTTGCCCCAGAATCCGGTATATGGGCTGCGCCCTATAGCCACCACATCATAGGCTGTCATGTTCCGTATTCGTGAGTTGTCGGTAAGCACCACGCTTATCAGGTGCGACAGCTCACCGTTCTTATAGTTTTTCAGATTGCGGTTCATCAGCAACACATCGCCTCCGATAGACGGTTGGAAGGCTGCCAGTGTGCGTAGCAGCGTCGATTTTCCTGCGCCGTTCGGACCAAGCAGACAGGTCATCTCTCCCATGCGCAACTTGGCATTCAGCCCGTTGCTTACAATTATATCCTGTTTTTTTGCATGATAACCCGTTGTCAGGTTTCTCAGTTCAATAGTTACGTTCTCTTTGTCCATTTACCTTTTATAAAATTAATATCTATAATGCCTTTCCCTGCAATAGTCTTTCTCTTTTTCTGGGAAGGCCTTTCTGACTTTATCTTTTCTTGAACAGTACCCATATCACCACTGGCGCGCCAATCAGTGAGGTGACGGAATTGACCGGCAATGCGCCCTCTGCTCCCGGCATACGTGCAATGAGATTGCACACCAGCGCAAGCAATGCTCCGAGGAGCATGGATGCCGGCATCAGTATGCGGTGGTCTGACGTCTTGAACAGTCCGCGGCACAGATGCGGCACCGCAAGCCCTATGAAGGAGATAGGGCCACAGAAGGCAGTACAAATTGCCACTATCAGACCGGAAGACAGGATGATGAGTACCCGCGCGCGTTCCACATTCAGCCCGAGGTTACGGGCATAGTTCTCTCCGAGCAGCAACAGGTTCAGGGTTTTCACAAGCAGCATGGCAAGCGGAATGAGTATTGCCATGAGCACAGCGAAGAGTCCTATTTGTCCGGTAGATACACTTGCAAAACTTCCAAGCCCCCATATCGTATAGGTGTGTACATCCTCAGCCACACTGAAATACTTCATCACGCTGATGAAAGCATTGGCAATATATCCAATCATCACTCCAATGATGAGCAGTGTGACGTTGCCTTTTACCTTACGCGCTACGGCAGCGATAATTGCCATGACTGTAAGCGCGCCTATTGCCGCACCGACAGTCAATGCCACATTGCCGTAAAGTCCCATACGGCTCATGGCTGTGCCTCCTATTGTGCCGGACAGCAACACGAGCAGGGCCACTCCGAAACTTGCTCCCGAGCTTACTCCAAGCACCGATGGTCCGGCAAGCGGGTTGCGGAATACGGTCTGCATCTCAAGTCCGGCAACCGACAATCCGGCTCCGCATATTACAGCTGTCAGAGCCTGTGGTATGCGCGATTTGAACACGATGTTGCTCCAAATTTCTCCCATCTGTGTGTCCGATACGTCTGTCCCTAACAATATGCTGACGACATCTGCCGGCGGGATGGGCACCGACCCCATAGCCACATTCACAATGAACATGGCGGCTATGCCCAATATTGTCAAAATTATCCATATTGTCCGACTGAGGGCTATATTGTCTGTCTTTTCCATATTCTTATATAAGTAGTAATCCTTGCAAAGGTACGATAAAATCCATTTTCTCGGAATCATTATGCGGCTTAATTGACTTTCTCTTTGGGGATTTTGGCGGTGCAGGCTATTTCGATATTTATATAAATGACAGCATTTCTCCTCAGTTCTGTCGTTTTTGTGTATTTTTGCTCCGAATAACCAAATCGTATTATCAAAAAATGAATGATTCCAACATTTACCTTTCCTCGAAGCCGCGCTATGAGATTCTGGACGGATTGCGCGGGGTTGCCGCCGTCATTGTAGTTGCGTTCCATCTGTTCGAAACTTATTCGGAGGGAGTGACCCGGCAGATTCTCAACCACGGCTACCTTGCAGTGGATTTCTTCTTTCTTCTTTCCGGCTTCGTTATCGGCTACGCATACGATGACCGTTGGAACCGTATGTCTACTTGGGCTTTTCTCAAAAGACGCCTCATCCGTCTGCATCCCATGCTTGTGTTCGGCACAGTGGTGGGCGCGGTGTTCTTTTATCTTGGTGGCGAGCATCCCGACTTCTTCAGTATAAACGGCACTCCGTGGCATGCTGTGGTGTTGTGCCTATTGCTGTGTCTGCTGATGATTCCTGTTCCGAAAGGGCTGGAACTGCGTGGCTGGGGTGAGTTCAACCCGTTGAACGGTGCCACATGGTCACTCTTCTGGGAATACATTGCCAATATTCTTTATGCCTTGTTTATCCGCCGTTTCACAAAGCCTGTGCTGTATGGCTGTGTCGCACTGTCTGCTGTGGCCACCATATTGCTTTGCTTCGATATTGACTTGTTCGGTGTGCTTTCCGCACGTAACTATGCCGCCTATACGGTGATAGGAGGCTGGAGTCTGACAGGCGACCAGATTCAAATTGGTCTTACCCGTTTACTCTATCCCTTCCTTTGCGGACTCCTGTTGTCGCGTACCGGCAAGCGAATCTCTGTGAAAGGCGGTTTCTGGTGGTGCTCTCTTTTTGTGATTGCAATTCTTGTAATGCCCCGCATCGGTGGAAGCAATCCTGAAAATTACTGGATGAACGGTCTGTATGAGTCAATCAGCATTCTTGTGCTCTTCCCGTTGATTGTGGCGATGGGAGCCGGAAGCCGTGTGTCGGGCAAGAAATCATTTGCCGTATGCAAGTTTTTGGGCGACATTTCCTATCCGCTCTATGTCACCCATTATCCGCTTGTCTATGTGCAGATGTCGTGGGCGGCTACCCATAAGGATTCTTCTGTCGGCACGCATGTGTTTTTCGCTGCCTGCATGTTCCTATTGGCCTTGTTCGTGGCATACGCTTCGCTGAAAGTCTATGATGAGCCTGTAAGAGAATGGCTGAAGAACAAATGGTTTAAACAGAAGCATCAATAGAACTCGTTTGAAAATTGCAGATATTCTATAAACTATCAAACAAATAGCCGGGCATGGATTATTGACATTATGTCACTTTGGATGGAAGACGAATTTTAACATTTTGGGCGGCTGCCGACTTTGGATCGACTCTTGACTTTTGGATGTTTTGTCGGTAAGTTGTTGATAATCAATTAAATGTATTTTTAGTAAAAAGTGTGCGGTTTTTGACGTAAAACGCATGGTTTGAGTCAAAATAGGATGTGTTGATAATCAGCGAGTTATGAAAATTTTGTCTTAAAAATGTCTTTTTTCGGGCACGGAATCCATTTTTGTTTTTCGGGGCATGGAAAAGTCGGCTGTCGACTTTTTGAGGAGGTGATTCGGAAAAATGTCCGATTTTGGGCCAAAAAACGGGCTTTAAAAATTTTGTGCATCTTGAAAATAAATTTTGTTCACCTTGCGAAAAAAATCAGTGTGCCTTGTAAATAAATTTTCAGCACCTTGTAATTTTGGGTTTTAGTGGGCTTTTGGATGGGGAAGGTGTGTTTGGGCTTGAAATTCTATATCTTTTAGTCGGGTGAATTGTTCTTTTTGTCCACTCGGTTTTCGAGGCTCAAAAGCCTCCGTAGAATCGCGTTTTTGCAACCGAGGTTGAGTCCGGTTCATTTTGAGGCGATTCTACGGAAGTTGGTTTTAACATATCAAATTGTCAGCATATTTGATGTGTTGCCAGTATTTTAAAACAGATTCTTCCGTTGCAAAGCGACACCTCACTCTATATGTGACACCGTTCTCTTTGCTCAAAAAACGAGGACATGCGGGCAATCGGAAGGCTGTCAGGCTCAATGTTCGGGCAATCGGGCTTGCATGGGGAGTCGGTGTGTGAAGTGTACATATAAATACCCTTTTTCCAAGCCAATGGCAGTTTTTGCCAAGAAACTCAGGGGCTGAACAAATACTTTTTGGCAATAAAATTCCTGTTTATACTAAAAAAGCGTAACTTTGTAGAAAATTTTGCAGTCATGTCGCCTTAATCTGTTTTTGGGGTGATAAGATTGTGATGTGCTGTCAGAAAATACGTATTTATACCAAATTTTTTCAATAATTTATGGCGAATGTAATTAAATTACGGAAAGGCTTGGATATCAACCTTAAAGGAAAGGCTGTTGCTAAGGTCTCTGCCTCAAGCAAATCGGAAGTCTACGGACTTGTTCCCGATGCTTTTGTCGGCTTGAAACCGAAAGTGGTGGTAAAAGAAGGTGATGTCGTAAAAGCCGGTGATGCCTTGTTTGTAAACAAGATGCATCCGGAAGTCAAGTTCGTCTCTCCTGTCAGCGGACAAGTCGTGGCAGTGGAAAGAGGGGAACGTCGTAAAGTATTAAGCGTTCAGGTTAAGGCTGACAAAGAGTTGGCTTACACCGACTTCGGGAAGAAGCAAGTAAGCTCCCTTTCGAAAGAGCAGGTGAAGTCCGCGCTTCTTGAGTCAGGTCTTTTTGCCTTTATTCTCCAGCGTCCTTATGCGGTGGTTGCTGACCCGAATGACAATCCTAAGGCAATTTTCGTTTCCTCTTTCAGCGACATGCCTCTTGCCGCAGACTTTGAGGTGGCTTTGAAGGGAAACGAAGCTGATTTCCAGACAGGTGTCGACGCTCTTGCCAAATTGGCAAAGGTTTATCTTGGTGTCAAGCCGGGCGCATCCCAGAGTCTGATGCAGGCAAGAAATGCTGAGGTGACAGTTTTCGATGGAAAATGTCCTGCCGGCAATGTAGGTGTGCAGATAAACCACGTGTCTCCTGTAAACAAAGGCGAGGTGGTTTGGACAGTAGGGGCAGAAGAGGTCATCTTCATCGGCCGCCTGTTCAATCAGGGACGTGTGGACTTGTCCCGTGTCATTGCTGTTGCTGGTTCGGAAGTGAAGTCTCCTGAGTATGTAAAGGTGCTTGTAGGTCAGCAGATAGGTTCTGTAGTGAACGGCAAGCTCTCTACTGACAAAAAGGTGCGCATTATCGACGGCAATCCGCTTACAGGTGTGAAAGCCTCGGCACAAAGTTTCCTCGGCGCACACTCTACTGAAATAACAGTGATTCCGGAGGGTGATGATGCGGACGAGGCATTCGGATGGATTATGCCACGTTTCAACCAGTTCTCTACAAGCCGCACTTATTGCAGCTGGCTTATGGGTAACAAAGAGTACACACTTGACGCACGTATCAAGGGTGGTGAGCGTCACATGATTATGTCGGGCGAATATGACAACGTATTCCCTATGGACATTTATCCTGAGCAGCTTGTAAAGGCAATCATTGCCGGTGACATTGACCGTATGGAGGCTCTCGGTGTTTATGAGGTTGCCCCTGAGGACTTTGCCGTATGCGAGTTTGTTGACAGTTCCAAACTGGAGCTTCAGCGCATTGTCCGCGAGGGACTTGATATGCTTCGCAAAGAAAATGAATAAAGTGTGGTTTCGCGAGGCATTGACGCTTCGCGGGCTTGACGAATAAACAAAAACTAAAACAAAAAAATGAGTGCGTTAAAAAAATATCTCGACAAGATAAAACCGTCTTTTCAGGAAGGCGGCAAGTTCCACGCATTCCGTTCCGTGTTTGACGGTTTCGAAACATTCATGTTCGTTCCTAACGATACGGCAAAGGCACGTGGGGCACACATACACGACGCTATCGACTCGAAGCGTATCATGTCGTTTGTTGTGATTGCGCTGATTCCGGCTCTCCTTTTCGGTATGTATAATGTCGGCTATCAGCATTATCTGGCTCTTGGACAGACTCCGGAGTTCGTGGACAGTTTCATCTACGGTCTGCTGGCTGTTCTTCCTAAAGTGGTTGTTTCATACGTAGTGGGTCTCGGCATTGAGTTCGCTGTGGCACAGTGGAAACATGAGGAGATTCAGGAAGGATTCCTTGTCAGCGGTATGCTTATTCCGCTTATTGTTCCGATTAACTGTCCGTTGTGGATTATTGCTGTGGCTACCGCTTTTGCTGTAATCTTCGCAAAGGAAGTGTTCGGAGGCACAGGTATGAATGTATTCAATGTGGCTCTTGTGACACGCGCGTTCCTGTTCTTCTCTTACCCTTCAATGATGTCGGGTGACAAGGTATGGGTCAATGGCAACTATACGGATTCCATTCTCGGTATTGACGGAACGGTTGATGTGGTTACTGCTGCGACTCCGCTCGGTCAGGTGGCAGCAGGAGAGGCTATCACTGCTCCGTTCATGGATACAGTGACTGGTCTTATCCCTGGTTCTATTGGTGAGACAAGTGTCATCGCTATTCTTATCGGTGCGGTGATTCTGCTCTGGAGCGGTGTGGCAAGCTGGAAGACAATGCTTTCTGTATTTGTCGGAGGTGCAGCGGTGGCACTGCTTTTCAATGCTGCTGGCATGGATAACAATGCTGTGGCAAACATTCCGTGGTATGAGCATCTCACAATCGGCGGATTCTGCTTCGGTGCTGTGTTCATGGCGACAGACCCTGTCACTTCTGCACGTACAGAATGCGGAAAGTGGGTTTACGGACTTCTCATCGGAGCAATGGCAATCATCATCCGTGTGTTGAATCCTGGATTCCCAGAGGGTATGATGCTGGCTATTCTTCTTATGAACATATTTGCTCCGCTCATCGACTATTGTGTTGTTCAGAGTAATATTAACAAGCGCGCTAAACGTGCGGCTAAATGAAGGAGGGACACATTATGGCAAATAAATTGAATACGAACAGTAATGCTTATACCATTATATATGCTTCTGTAATGGTTGTTATTGTGGCTTTCCTGCTTGCTTTTGTGGCTTCTGCGCTGAAACCTGTACAGGACGCAAATGTGGCGATAGACAAAAAGTCGCAGATTCTTGCCTCACTCAATATCCGTGGCTTGCAGACAACGGAAGTGGAGGCAAAGTATGGTGAGGTTGTGCTTAAAGACATGGTGTATGGTGCCAATGTGGACGAGGTGACAGCCGATGGAGAGAAAGAAGGACATGACCAGCAGGGATTCACTGTAGAGAACAAGGAAATCACTGACTCTAATCGTCCTTTCTATGTGTGTGAGGTAAATGGCGAGACAAAGTATGTCATTCCTGTTTCCGGTGCCGGACTTTGGGGCGGAATCTGGGGATATATAGCTCTCGACAACGACTGTGAGACTGTATACGGCACTTATTTCTCTCATGAGAGCGAGACAGCAGGTCTTGGTGCCCGCATCACAGAGGATTGGTTCCAGACAAGCTTCAACGGCAAGAAGATCACGGCTCAGGGAAGTGACGATATCATGCTTAGCGTGGTTAAGAAAGGTAAGGAAGGTAATCTTGATCCGTCGAACTATGTGGATGGCATCACTGGCGCCACTCTTACTTCTGACGGTGTGAACAACATGATTCACACTTGTCTTGCCCGATACAAGGACATATTAAATGCTTATAAAAAATAAGGAGGACAAAGAATATGAGTAAATTATTTTCAAAAGAGAATGGCGAAGTATTCTCAAGTCCGCTGAACTTGAACAATCCGGTGACAGTGCAGGTGCTTGGTATCTGTTCTGCGCTTGCCGTGACTTCGCAACTCAAACCGGCAATCGTGATGGGTTTGTCGGTGACTGTTATTACAGCCTTTTCAAATGTGATTATCTCGCTTATAAGAAAGACAATACCAAACCGTATCCGTATCATTGTGCAGTTGGTGGTAGTTGCCGCTCTTGTAACTATAGTAAGCAATATATTGAAGGCATACGTCTATGACGTCAGTGTGCAGCTTTCTGTATATGTAGGACTTATCATCACAAACTGTATCCTGATGGGACGTCTTGAGGCTTTCGCCATGCAGAACGGCCCGTGGGAGTCTTTCCTTGACGGTGTCGGAAACGGTTTGGGATATGCGCTTGTGCTTGTGATAGTGGGATTTGTACGCGAGCTTCTCGGTTTTGGTACACTTCTCGGATTTACCATCATTCCAAGCTCAACCCTTCTTGAAAATGGCGGACTGTATCTCAACAACGGTATGATGACAATGCCGGCAATGGCACTGATTATCGTGGCATGTGTGATTTGGGTACACCGCTCCATCAATAAGGAAGAAAAGAAATAATCATACTTAAAAAGAAAAGAAAACTATGGAACATTTTTTTAGTTTGTTAGTCCGCTCCATATTTGTGGACAATATGATTTTCGCGTTCTTTTTGGGTATGTGCTCTTATCTTGCTGTATCGAAGAACGTGAAGACCGCTGTCGGTCTTGGAGTAGCCGTTACATTCGTGCTTCTCATCACTGTGCCGGTTGATTATCTTTTGCAGACAAAAGTGCTTGCAAATGGCAGCATTATTGATGGTGTTGACCTCACATTCTTGAGCTTCATCCTCTTCATTGCTGTCATCGCAGGTATCGTGCAGCTCGTAGAGATGATTGTAGAGCGTTTCTCTCCTTCACTCTATGCCGCTCTCGGTATATTTCTCCCGCTTATAGCTGTAAACTGTGCCATAATGGGTGCCTCGCTCTTCATGCAGCAGCGTATCCTTCTTGACCCGGCAACCAGCACACAAGCTATCGGTGACGTATGGGATTCTGTGTCGTATGCTCTCGGCTCAGGTATAGGCTGGACATTGGCTATTGTAGGTCTTGCTGCAATACGTGAGAAGATGGCATACTCTGATGTGCCTAAACCATTGCAGGGACTTGGCATCACTTTCATTACCGTAGGACTTATGGCTATGGCATTTATGTGTTTCTCAGGTCTAAACATTTAATCAGGAAAGGAACATAAAGAATGGATATGAATTTAATATTGGCGAGCATCGGGGTTTTCCTCGGAATCATCCTCGTGTTGGTGATAATCCTGCTCGTGGCTAAGAAGTATCTTTCTCCGAGCGGCAATGTCACATTGACCATCAACGGAGAAAACAAGCTTTCGGTGGAGCAGGGCAGCAGTGTACTTGCAACTCTTTCTGCTAACGGCATTTATTTGAGTTCTGCATGTGGTGGTAAAGGCTCTTGCGGACAGTGTAAATGTCAGGTTGTTGAAGGCGGTGGTGAGATTCTCGATTCTGAAAAGGGACATTTTACACGCAAGCAGATTAAAGAGCATTATCGTCTTGGATGTCAGTGTAAGGTGAAAGGTGACTTGAGCATCAAGGTTCCTGAGTCTGTAATGGGTGTGAAGGAATGGGAGTGTACAGTCATCAGTAACAAGAATGTGGCATCATTTATCAAGGAATTCAAAGTGGCTCTTCCTCCGGGCGAGCACATGGACTTCCTTCCGGGTTCTTATGCTCAGATTAAGATTCCTGCATACAAAATGGATTATGACAAGGATATTGACAAGGAGCTTATTGGAGATTTGTATGTGCCTGTATGGGAGAAGTTCAACATTTTCAGCTTGAAGTGTGAGAACACTACACCTACAGTACGTGCATATTCTATGGCTAACTATCCGGATGAGGGTGATATTATCACGCTTACTGTACGTATTGCTACTCCTCCGTTCTTGCCGCGTCCTCAGGTTGGCTTCCAGCCTGTAAGTCCGGGTATCGCTTCGTCTTATATATTCGGTCTTAAACCGGGTGACAAGTGCGTTATGAGTGGTCCTTATGGAGATTTCCATCCTCATTTCGACTCTAAGAGAGAGATGATTTGGGTAGGTGGTGGTGCCGGTATGGCTCCGCTTCGTGCGCAGATTATGCACATGTTGAAGACTCTTCATACACGTGACCGCGAAATGCACTATTTCTATGGTGCGCGTGCTATTGATGAAGTGTTCTTCATGGAAGACTTCCTTGAGCTTGAGAAAGAATATCCTAACTTCCATTTCCATCTTGCTCTTGACCGTCAGGACCCGAAGGCAGACTCTCTTGGTGTGAAGTACACTCCTGGATTCATCGCTCCTGTACTTGGCGATACATACCTCAAGCAGCATGAGGCACCGGAAGATATAGAATATTATCTCTGTGGACCTCCAATGATGGCAAAGACTGTGCTTGATCTTCTGCATAGTCTTGGTGTGGAGGATGACATGATTAGCTTCGATAACTTTGGTGGATAATTGTTATTGATACAAACAACAAAAAAGGGATGGCAAAATAGCCATCCCTTTTTTGTTGTTTGTTCTGTTTCTTGTGCCTTTATAAAGAACTTTTTTGTGGAACTTCAGGATTTGTTGGTGTTCGTCTGTCGATGTCTGCATGATTTGCATGAAAGCAGTTTTGAGCAATCGTTTCTGTTGATTCAGTGTGAATTTTGTACTTTGATTTCATCCGTGTAAGTGATTATAATGTTTTCAAAAATTGTACCGCTTAATCAAAATCCTTATCTTTGTGCGGCATTTAAACAAAAAGGAATATGTTATCAGTAGAAGAACTAAATGATAAACTTATAGATCTTGCTTTTGCAGAAGATATAGGTGACGGTGACCATACAACTCTTTGTTGTATTCCGGAAGATGCGATGGGTGAATCAAAACTCCTTATTAAAGAGGAAGGTGTTTTTGCAGGTGTGGAAATAGCTAAACAGGTGTTTCACCGTTTTGACCCGGAACTTCAGGTTGAGGTGTTTATCAATGACGGCGCGCATGTTAAGCCTGGCGATATAGTAATGAGTGTGAAGGGTAAAATACAGAGTTTGTTGCAGACAGAGCGTCTGATGCTTAATATCCTTCAGCGTATGAGCGGTATTGCCACAATGACTGCCAAATATGTGAAACAGCTGGAAGGTACTAATACCCGTGTGCTTGACACTCGTAAGACAACTCCAGGAATGCGTATGCTTGAAAAGGAGGCGGTGAAGATTGGCGGAGGTGTCAATCATCGCATCGGACTTTTCGACATGATTCTTCTGAAAGATAATCACATAGATTTTGCCGGAGGCATAGAGAATGCCATCAGCCGTTGTCATGAGTATCTGAAGGCCAAAGGCAAGGATTTGAAGATAGAGGTGGAAGTGAGAAGCTTTGAGGAACTTGACCGTGTGCTTGCCTTTGGTGGGGTTCATCGCATTATGCTTGACAATTTTACTCCGGCTGACACCCGTAAGGCGGTGGAGCTTATCGCAGGAAAGTATGAGACGGAATCATCTGGTGGAATCACCTTTGACACTTTGCGCGATTATGCGGAATGTGGTGTCGACTTTATTTCTGTCGGTGCGCTGACTCATTCTGTAAAAGGGCTTGATATGAGTTTCAAAGCTGCTGATTCTTCCAAGCTTGTGATATAATTGACGGGTGACTGTAGCGTTTGCGCGTAGTTACTTTATTTATAATACAACCTTTTAGCCGAGGATTCGTACTTTAGGGTTGAAGCTAAAAAACTGTTTATGAAGAAGATTTTTCTTTCTGCCTCAATGTTTGCGGCAATAAATGTTTTTGCCTGCACGAACCTTATCGTGGGCAAAGACGCTTCTGCCGATGGCAGTGTCATTGTCAGTTATAATGCTGACAGCTATGGCATGTATGGCAATCTTTACCGACATGTCGGAGGTAAGCATGCGTCTGGCGAGAAACGCAAGGTATATGACTGGGATACAAATAAATATCTTGGCGAGATACCTCAGGCATCCCAGACTTACAATGTGGTGGGGCAGATGAACGAAAATCAGGTGACTATCACTGAAACTACTTTTGGAGGACGTGAGGAAT
Source organism: Roseburia sp. (assembly GCA_023665185.1). Classification (GTDB taxonomy): domain Bacteria; phylum Bacteroidota; class Bacteroidia; order Bacteroidales; family Bacteroidaceae; genus RGIG8745. The sequence goes on along the minus strand of JAMPEL010000001.1, from coordinate 26,681 downwards.
TGGCTGATTCAACAGGGATATTAGATTATGGAAGTCTTATATACATCGCTCTAGAACGTGCTACTTCGGCACGTCATGCGATAAAGATTATGACTGATTTGGTTTCGCAATATGGCTATTACAGTGAGGGCGAGACATTCACTATTGCGGATAAGAATGAGGTTTGGGTGATGGAGATGATAGGAAAAGGTCCTGGTGTGACTGGAGCAGTATGGGTGGCAGTTCGTATCCCTGACGATTGTATTTGCGCTCATGCTAACCAAAGCCGTATCACAACTTTCAATATGAAGGATAAGCGCAATGTAATGTATGCAAAGGATGTGGTGAAGTTTGCACGTCAGAAAGGTTATTTCACAGGAAAGGATACTGATTTTAGTTTCCGTGATGCTTATTGTCCTCTGAATTTTGGAAATATACGTTATTGTGATGCGCGTGCATGGAGCTTCTTCAACAAATATGCTGATGGTATGGATAAGTATCTTCCTTATATCAACGGGGAAGACATGAAACTGGAAATGCCACTTTATATGAAGCCAAACCGCAAACTGACAGTACAGGATGTGCAGAACGGTATGCGCGACCATTATGAGGACACTCCGCTTGACATACGTAATGACTTGGGGGCTGGCGCGTATAATATGCCTTATCGTCCGTCTCCTCTGTCGTATAAAGTTGACGAGAAAGATTATTATAATGAGCGTCCAATCTCAACACAGCAGACCGCTTTCTCTTTTGTCGGGCAGATGCGTTCAGATATGCCTGACGCTATCGGTGGGGTTGTATGGTGGACTAATGATGATGCCAACATGACAGCATATACTCCTATCTATTGCTGTGCAGCCTCGGTGCCTGAATGTTATGAACGTATAGCAGGTAAGCAGGATGATGTGACATTCTCATGGAACTCGGCTTTTTGGCTTTGTAATACGGTGTCCAATATGGTTTACCCTTATTACTCTAAGATGATGCCTGACCTTGTCGCTGCAAGAGATGAATTGGAAAATGGCTTCTTCGCAAGTCAGCAAAATATGGAGAATATAGCAAAATCTATATATGAAAATAATCCGAAGGGCGCAGTAGAACTTTTGACTTCCTATGGACTTGAAACGGCTTCAAAAATGATGAACCGATGGCAGCTGCTTTTTCAATATCTTGTCGTCAAGCATAACGATATGGTAGTGAAGAAGGAGAAGGAGGGAAAGTTTGAAAAAACTCCGTATGGATATTGTGTGCCGGTAGACCGTCCTGGATATTCTGCCAATTATTGGAAGAAAGTAGCTGATGAGACTGGTGAGAGGTATCGGTTGAAATAACGAGTATTTTGCAGTATACACATTGTGGATGAGTGTATGGTTGCGGAGTGTTGAGTAGAAAGTAGAAGGAATATATAACTAATTTTTTGTATTTATGGAACAGGAATTGATTAATCAATGTGCTTCTGTAGCTCAAACATGGGCTTCAGATTCTGTTTTTGACGCAGAGACTCAGGCGGCAGTGAAAGCTATGCTTGAAGCTGAAGATAAAACTACTCTTGTGGACAGTTTTTATCAGACTCTTGAGTTTGGTACAGGTGGTTTGCGCGGTATTATGGGGGCTGGTACAAATCGTATGAACATTTATACTGTCGGTGCTGCCACTCAGGGACTCGCCAACTATTTGAATATGAACTTCAAGGACATAGACCAAATTAGTGTGGTTGTGGGACATGACTGCCGAAACAACAGCCGTTTATTTGCTGAGACTGTAGCGGACATATTTTCTGCCAATGGAATCAAGGTCTATCTGTTTGAGGATATGCGTCCTACACCAGAAGTGTCTTTTGCTATTCGTGAGCTGGGCTGTCAGGCTGGGGTGAACATTACTGCAAGCCATAATCCGCGTGAATATAACGGATATAAGGCTTATTGGGATGACGGAGCACAGGTGCTTGCCCCTCATGACAAGGGTATTATTGATGAAGTGAACAAGGTAAGATATGAGGAAATAAAGTTCTCTGGCAACAAAGAACTTATCCAGATTATTGGAGAAGATATAGATGCTGTATATCTTGACAAAATTCACTCTATTTCTATTGATCCGGAAGTGATTAAACGTCAGAAAGACCTTTCTATTGTTTATACTCCTATCCATGGAACAGGTATGACACTTATCCCTCGCTCTTTGAAACTTTGGGGATTTGAGAATGTAAATTGTGTGCCTGAGCAGATGGTCAAGAGTGGTGATTTTCCTACAGTAGTGTCTCCTAATCCGGAGAATGCAGAAGCTCTTACTCTGGCACTTGATTTGGCAAAGAAAATCAATGCTGACATTGTGATGGCAAGTGATCCGGATGCTGACCGTGTGGGTATGGCATGTAAGAACGATGAAGGAGAATGGGTGCTTATTAATGGTAACCAGACTTGTTTGTTGTTCCTTTACTATATCATTAAGAACCGCATTGCTCAGGGAAAGATGAAAGGTGATGAGTTTATTGTAAAGACGATTGTTACTACTGAGCTTATCAAGAAAGTGGCAGAGAAAAACAATATTGAAATGTCGGATTGCTACACTGGATTCAAGTGGATTGCCCGCGAGATACGTCTCAACGAAGGCAAGAAGCAGTATATCGGCGGTGGTGAAGAGAGCTACGGATTCCTTGCGCAGGATTTTGTTCGCGATAAGGATGCTGTCAGCGCATGTTCTCTTCTTGCTGAGATTTGTGCATGGGCAAAAGATCAGGGCAAGACGCTTTATGATATTCTTATGGAGATATATCTCGAATACGGATTCTCTTACAATAAGGCTATCAATGTGGTGAAGCCAGGTAAGAGCGGTGCCGATGAGATTAAGGCAATGATGGAGAATTTCCGTCAGAATCCTCCGAAAGAACTTGACGGCTCAAAGGTGATTCTTATAAAGGACTATAAGTCTTTGGAAGCTGTTGATGGCGAAGGCAACAAGTCGAAACTCGACATGCCAGAAGCAAGCAATGTGCTTCAGTATTTTACAGAAGACGACACAAAGGTGAGCGTTCGTCCTTCCGGTACAGAGCCAAAGATTAAATTCTATGTGGAGGCTCCGGGAAAGATGGGCTGCTCTAAGTGTTATAAGTCTGCTTGTGTGGCAGCTGAGGCAAAGGTAGAGGCTATTGCCAAATCGCTTGGTTTGTAACTTGAGCGTATACCAAATGTAGTATATATAATATTTGAAAGATGCGGATTTCTTCGATGTATGAAATTCGCATCTTTCTTTATGTGGAGGTGTTTTTAGACAGTTTCTGATGATGGTTGCAGAGTGCTCTGAGATTTGTCTTGGAACATCGGAAGACTATTTTTTTGAAGAAAAGTATGAAATCATGCTTGTTCATTGTTCGCCACTTCATTTCTTTTTAGTATCTTTGCAGCCGTAAATGGAAGGGCACCTGTATTTCAATGGATAGAATAGAGGATTCCGGTTCCTCCGATTAGGGTTCGATTCCCTACAGGTGTACACGTAAAAGAGGCGGTCTATAAAGTATAGACTGCCTTTTTGTCCTTTTGTATGACGAGCAGTCGTAGTTCTGTGGTGAGAGTCCTATGGGTATAGTTGCCGATGTAACCATTGCTATTCGCAAATTTCAAGTGGTGATATTTGGAAGAGAAGAAACGATAGCGAAATCGTGGCTTGACAAACATAAGGCTGATACAAGTTCAAGCAGACAATAATAAACACGTGAAGTTTCTAAAGGCTGTCATACCATCCGTTGCTGCTTTCGGAATGACAGCTCTGCAGTTCTGCAAATAAGATTGAATGGCAGTAGAACACCATTTTTTCTCTACAAAATTCTTTCTTTCTACTTGTTTTTCATATCTGCTGCACAAAGTTTGCAAATCATCAGTGCTGATTTGAGAAAGTTATGTGCATTTTGTACTTTTATGTCGCAAGCAAAGAAACTATAATAATTTTGTTTGAAAATCAAGTACGGTTTGAATGAAAGAAGTTTGTGTGATGTATGCCTCTGTATATGGTACAGAAAATAAACATTTGTCTAAAATCTGTATTCTTTTCTTTGACCGGATGATTAATTTGATTACTTTTGCAATGAAAAAGCCCGTACTGTTACATGCAGAATTTGATAGAGAATATGGCTCGAAAACAGCTGGTCTATATTTAGGGTGTTAATGAGTAATTGTTTAATTGTCGACAACAACCGTATTATATGAAAAGAATCATTAGTTTCATATTCAGCTACAAATACCTTCTTACGTTCTTGATTTTTGCGTGGCTGATATGCTTTGTCGGTGACAACAGTTTGGTTAATCGCTATGAGCAGAAAATGGAGATTCTCAGACTTAAAAATGAAATTGACGAGTATAACCGTATCTTTGAGAATGACAAGGAGACGCTCCAACGCTTGAAAAGTGACCCGGAAGCAATAAAGGAAGTGGCGCGCGAGCGGTATTATATGAAGACGGAAGATGAGGACATCTATGTGGTGAAAGACGAGTGATGCTTGTCTTCAGGTTGGCGATTATAAACCTTAATTTTATGTATAACAAGGAGAATTTATATCATATTATAGCCATAACAGGTGAAGTGCTTGTCTTGGTTGGTGCGGCGGCATGGATTACTCGATGGACGGGAGTCTATTATATATATGCCTTTGGGGCGACATTGTTTGCGATAGGTCGGTTTTCAGTTGATTATAAATATACAATGCCTTCTTCTGGTTTGGCGCGCAGGAAGGTGTCAGATTTGGTTCTGAGGAGGCTGTATCGGCAGCGGATATTCGGAAATGTCGTACTGCTCCTGTCTGCTCTTGTCATGAACATGCCTGTTGGGTTCTACAGTGGTGTTTTTATTAGTGCTTCCAGTTGGCTTGTCTTTTTCGCCATATTTGTGGTTTTTGAACTGTACACAGCTTTTCGCATTCCTCAAGTAATGGATAAAAAAGAATAAAAATTATAATCTATTATCTGTAAGTCAGAAAAATAGACTATATTTGTCACGGATAAATGATTCACACTGAAAAAAGTGTTGCAGTGACTGTTGTGAAGCGGGTCTGTAGCGGATTGGATATGAGTAATCATTGTTCTCTTTATAGTAAAAGGTAAAAAATAACAGCGAAAAATATATGAATCTTGATGTTTTGACAGCCGTATCACCTGTAGACGGGCGATACAGGAGTAAGACGGAAAGTCTTGCTTCTTATTTTTCTGAATATGCATTGATAAAGTATCGTGTCAGAGTGGAGATAGAATATTTCATCACTCTTTGCGAATTGCCTTTGCCGCAGTTGAAATCATTCGACAACGGACTTTTTGAGCGACTTCGGGATATTTATCGTAATTTTACAGAAGAAGACGCACAGCACGTCAAGGATATAGAAAAAGTGACAAACCATGATGTGAAAGCCGTAGAGTATTTCATCAAGGAAAGGCTTGATGAAATAGGCAATCTTGACCAATATAAGGAATTTATTCATTTTGGACTTACAAGTCAGGATATAAACAATACCAGTGTGCCGTTGTCTATAAAGGACGCATTGGAGGAGGTTTATTATCCTCAGCTGGAAGAACTTATCTGCCAACTTCAGGCATATGTGGATGAATGGAAAGACATACCGATGCTTGCAAAGACACATGGTCAGCCTGCGTCACCTACACGTCTTGGAAAAGAGGTGATGGTGTATGTATATCGTTTGAATGAGCAGCTTCAGCAACTGAGACAGTGCAAGCTTACTGCCAAGTTTGGAGGTGCGACAGGTAACTATAATGCACACCATGTGGCATATCCGGAGTATGACTGGAAATTATTTGGAAACAAGTTTGTCAGCGAGAAACTTGGTCTTGAGCGTGAACAGTGGACTACACAGATTAGCAATTATGATAATCTTGGCGGTGTGTTTGATGCAATGAAAAGAATCAATACTATTATCATTGATTTAGACCGTGATTTTTGGATGTATGTGTCGATGGAGTATTTCAAACAGAAAATAAAGGCCGGTGAGGTTGGTTCAAGTGCCATGCCGCATAAGGTCAATCCAATAGACTTTGAAAATTCAGAGGGCAACTTGGGCATTGCCAATGCCATATTGCAGCATCTCAGCACAAAACTGCCTATATCCCGGTTGCAGCGTGACTTGACAGACTCAACTGTGCTCCGGAATATAGGTGTTCCGATGGGACATACATTGATTTCCATCCAAAGTACTTTGAAAGGACTGCGCAAGCTTTTGCTGAATACAGATGCCATAAATAGAGACCTTGACAATTGCTGGGCTGTGTGTGCCGAGGCTATTCAGACAATTCTTCGTCGTGAGGCCTTTCCGCATCCATATGAGGCTTTGAAAGCTCTCACGCGTACAAACTCGGCGATTACAGCAGAAAGTATCTCGAACTTTATCGATGGTTTGGATGTTAGTGAGGATGTGAAGGCTGAATTGCGCAAGGTAACTCCGCATAGTTATACAGGCATTTAGTTGTTCTCTAAAAAAAGAATAATAGTCATCCGTGATGGATGGCGCAAAAATAATTAAAGTAACAATAAAAATGAACGAAATGGAAGAATGGCAGAACAAAGCTGCCGACAATGGCTCTGAGAACAAATCAGAGAGTTATGGTAGCCGTGACGGTTACAAGTCAAACTATAACCGTGAAAACAAATATGGTATGTCGCGTCAGAGCTATCAGAATGACAGACAGCCTTACAACAACCGTGGTGGTGCGGAGCGTCCGCGACGTCCGCGCTTTAATGTATCGGAACGTGCGGCATACAGTAGCAATGGTGTATCGAATGAGCGAGGTTTCCGTCCTCAGGGATTCTCTATGGGAGATGAGGATAATCGCAGACAGGGCGGATATAATTCTCGTCAAGGTTATAATAACAGAGATTCTCGTGGATATGGCTATGATGGCCAGGAGCGCAACAACTATGGCCGCCAGAACTACAACAACCATAACTACCGTTCTGGAAATCAGGGAAACGGGTATAACAATTCCAATAACGGATATAACCGTGGTCTACAGCAGGGCGGATATAACCGTGGTGGATACAATAATAACAGTAACTATGGTAATGGCGGATACAATCAGCGTGGTGGATATAATAACCAGCGTGGAGGGTATAACAACCCGCGTCAGAATGGCGGACAGCGTGGCGGATACCGTCAGCATTCTTCTGACTACGATCCGAATGCTAAGTACAGCCAGAAAAAGCGCATAGAATACAAGGAGTATCTGGAAGATCCTAATGCGCCAATACGTCTGAACAAATATCTGGCGAATGCAGGTGTGTGCTCACGTCGTGAGGCTGATGAGTTTATTCAGGCAGGAGTTGTGCGTGTGAACAATGAGGTTGTGACTGAGCTTGGAACAAAGGTTCAGCGCACGGATATTGTACATTTCCACGATCAGCTTGTAAACATGGAAAAGAAAGTGTATGTGTTGCTTAACAAGCCGAAGGATTATATAACGACATCGGATGATCCTAAGGCACGTAAGACCGTGATGGACCTTGTGGCAAATTGTTGTCGTGAGCGTATATATCCTGTTGGGCGTCTTGACCGCAATACAACAGGTGTGCTGCTTTTCACTAATGATGGTGAGCTTGCCTCAAAACTTACACATCCGAAATTCTTGAAGAAGAAAATATACCATGTCTTCCTTGACAAGAATGTGGCTTCTTCAGACCTTAAGCAGATTGCGGAAGGCATTACGCTTGAGGACGGTGAGATACGTGCGGATGCTGTCAGCTATGCTTCTGATACAGACAAGAAACAAGTTGGTATTGAGATTCATTCTGGAAAGAACAGAATTGTTCGACGTATATTTGAGTCTTTGGGCTATCGTGTGACAAAACTTGACAGAGTGATGTTTGCAGGGCTTACCAAGAAGGGACTGAAGCGTGGTGACTGGCGTTTCCTGACTGAGCAGGAAGTGGCAATGTTGCACATGGGTAGTTTTGAATAATTAAAAAACTGATTTTTATATGCGGAGTTCACAGAAGGCAAAAGGCAATTACTTTACACCTCTCTGTGACCTCTGTGTTTTTATAGAACATAACAACAAACACAATTATGGAATCAATCAGAAGGACAAGGATTGTTGATCTTCTTCAGCGTAAGGATTATGGTGCCAAAGTTAATGTAAAGGGATGGGTCCGTACAAAACGTGGCTCTAAGGCAGTTAATTTCATCGCATTGAATGACGGTTCTACAATAAAGAATGTGCAGATTGTAGCTGATGTAGAGAAGTTTGATCCGGAAATGATTAAGCTTATAACTACTGGTGCATGTCTGAGTGTCAACGGTGAAATGGTACAGAGTATAGGTTCCGGGCAAAATGTGGAAATACAGGCTTTGGAAATTGAAGTTCTTGGAACATGTCCGGCGGATTTCCCTATGCAGAAAAAGGGACAGAGCTTTGAGTATATGCGTCAGCATGCGCACATGCGTTTGCGTACAAATACCTTTGGCGCGGTGTTCCGCATTCGCCACAATATGGCGATTGCCATTCATCAGTTCTTTCACGAGCGTGGATTCTTCTATTTCCACACACCTATTATTACTGCCAGTGATTGTGAGGGTGCCGGACAGATGTTTCAGGTTACGACCAAGAATCTTTATGATTTGAAGAAGGATGAGAATGGCAGTATTATTTATGATGATGATTTCTTTGGAAAGACAACCTCATTGACTGTCAGCGGCCAGTTGGAAGGCGAGTTGGGAGCAACGTCTTTGGGGCAGATTTATACTTTTGGACCTACATTCCGTGCTGAAAACTCCAACACACCACGTCATCTTGCTGAATTCTGGATGATAGAGCCAGAAGTGGCATTCATTGATTTGAACGATTTGATGGACCTTGAAGAGGATTTCATAAAGTACTGTGTGAAGTGGGCACTTGACAACTGTCAGGATGATCTTGAGTTTCTCAATAAGATGATTGACAATGGACTGATTGAGCGTCTGAAGGCTGTGGTTGATACTGATTTTGTACGTTTGACATATACAGAGGCTGTCAAGATTCTGGAAGAGGCAATTGTAGGCGGACACAAGTTTGAATTTCCTGTTTATTGGGGATGTGACTTTGCAAGTGAGCATGAGCGTTATCTTGTAGAGGAGCATTTCAAGAAGCCTGTTATTCTTACAGACTATCCGAAAGACATAAAGGCTTTCTATATGAAGATGAATGGAGACGGAAAGACAGTTCAAGGAACTGACGTCCTGTTCCCTCAGATTGGTGAGATAATAGGTGGCTCAGTGCGTGAGGAGAATTATGACAAACTTATGGCGCGTATTGAGGAGATGAATATTCCGATGAAAGATATGTGGTGGTATCTTGATACCCGTAAGTTCGGTACTTGTCCTCATGGTGGATTTGGACTTGGTTTTGAGCGTCTTATCCTTTTTGTGACAGGTATGCAGAATATACGTGATGTGATACCTTTCCCGCGTACTCCTAAGACTGCAGATTTTTAACAGAGAACTTAACTAATATAATTAGAAGGACATGTCGTACTTCGGTAATCGGATTATGACATGTCCTTTTTATTTGATTGTATTGCTTGGTTATAAGTATAATCATAAAACTGAAAAGTAAGATGAAAATATCACGAATACACACCCTTGCGACAGGATTCTTCTTTACTTCCGTTTTGTTTGCGCAATCTGTGAGGAACTTGTGTGTGGAGTACACGGAAACTCCTCTTGGAATAGATGTAGTGCGTCCTCGCTTCAGTTGGCAGCTGGTAGATAAGGAAGGCTCCAACGGTCTTATGCAGACCGCATACCGGATTGTGGTGAAGGATGAGCAAGGAAGGACTGTTTGGGACAGTGGAAAACAAAATGCAGACACTTCGCTTAACATTGAATATTCCGGTGAAGCGTTGAAACCGGAAACAAGATATGATTGGACTGTTGACGTCTGGGCAGGCAATGCCAGATGGAGCAATGGCAAGCACAGTGTCAAGATACAAAGCCTGAAAAACACATTGACTGCTGATTCTTGGTTTGAGACTGGTTTGATGGCTGCATTGGCAGGCAACACTGATTCTTGGTCCGGAGCGCAATGGATTGGCGGATGCGATGGGGATATGGTGCTGTATTCTCACTATCTGCCAGTTTTCGGTTTGAGTTGTGATATACAAATCATGCGCGGTGGTACCTGTGCCGGGTTCATTTATGGTGCAAATGACGAGCGTCTGACAGACAAGAACATGAACATTTACGGTATTGAGAGCGCGCACAATCAATCGTATATTAAGATGGAATTGGACATTACTGCTGTGAATAAGGGTGGGGATGCGGTATTGAATATCTACCGTTGCGGCTATCATCCTAAGGATAAGGAAGATGCCCCTTTCAAAACATTTACTGTGGGGAATGGAATAGTGGACAAAGGAAACATGTATGGCAAGCACACTGTAAGCTTGAAATCGAATCTTGGACAAACAACGTTATGGATTGAAGGCTTGAAATCTGATGGCTCACCATACAGAGAAAAGTTGGGGGATGTGAACCTCAACCCTCTTGGTGTTGGTGGTGATTTCATAGCTTTTCCAGTAGTAGGCGATGTGTGTGCTTTTATTCCAGACGGACAGAAAGCGGAAGTGACCAATTTTAAAATTGAGAATTATAGGACTCCTACCACTGTGATTTGGCAAACAGACAAGCTGTCTACTGGCACAGGGGCAGAAGTGGAAGGATGGTCGGCATACATGCCGGAAGGCAATTCTTCACCGATGCTGCGCACAGTGTTCATTCCGTCAGACAAAAATATCGCCAAAGCAAGATTGTATGTGACGGCACGCGGCATTTACGACATCTACATGAACGGGGAGCGTATCAGTGAGGATTACTTCAATCCCGGTCTGACCCAATACGACAAGACGCATTTATATCAGACATTTGATGTGACCGGACATATTAAACAAGGAAAGAACGCGCTTGGCGCAATACTTGCGGAAGGATGGTGGAGCGGAGGTGCTACGTTTATGGGAGAGTACTGGAATTTCTTCGGTGACAGGCAGTCATTGTTGGCAAAGCTTGTGATAACATATACAGACGGGACTCATACCACAATAGTCAGCAATCCGGGTGAATGGCAATTTTATGGAAATGGTCCGATACAATATGGTAGTTTCTTTCAGGGAGAAGTGTATGACGCTACAAAAGAAAAGAATATAGAAGGATGGTGTATTGCCGATTACGACGCATCAGCGTGGAAGCATCCCGAAACTGTTGGCTTGTCAGGCACAGTAGCTTTTGACAGCCGTGATTGTCAATTTGTCGGACAATTCGGACAGACAGTCAAAGCGGTGCGCACGCTTACCGCACAGTCAGTGGAGGAAGTGCGTCCGGGAGTGTTCGTGTACGATATGGGGCAGAATATGGCAGGAGTGCCGGAAATCAGTATGTCCGGCATTACTCCGGGAACAAAGATAAAAATGCGTTTTGCTGAGGTGAAATACCCTGATCTTCCTGAATATGCGGGACATGAAGGAATGGTGATGATGGAGAACATACGTGCGGCAATGGCGCAGGACATATATGTGGCGAAAGGCGGAGAGGAATCTTTCTCGCCAAGATACACTTATCATGGCTACAGATTTATAGAGATAACCGGATTGGAACATCCTCTTCCTGTAGAGAGCGTGAAAAGCAAAGTGCTTAGTTCTATACATGAACTGACTTCCGATTACAAGACATCGGATGCGAAAGTGAACAAGCTGTGGGAAAACATCACTTGGTCTACACTTGCCAATTTCATTTCTATACCAACCGATTGTCCTCAGCGCAATGAGCGTCTTGGATGGTCAGGAGATATATCAGTGTTTTCCCGCACAGCCACGTACCTTGCCGATGTGACACAGTTTCTGAGGAGACATCTGTTGAATATGCGCGATACGCAATGTGAGGACGGACGCTTTACTGATGTGGCACCGATAGGCTGTGGTTTCGGCGGACTGCTTTGGGGGAGTGCGGGAATCACTGTGGCATGGGAAAGCTACCGTCAGTATGCCGACAAGGCAATGCTGGCAGAGCACTATGATGCAATGGTGCGTTATATAGACTATGTGGAGAAAGACCTGATAGACCCTGAAACCGACATCTTGGTGCAGCACAGACAGTGGGGCGATTTGTGCGATTGGCTCGGGCCAGAGGACGGACGTAATGACAAGTCGCTTGTTTGGGAAGCATATTATATTTATGACCTTGAGTTGATGAGTCGCATTGCTGGTATTTTAGGAAGACAGGATGATGCCGAAAGGTTTGAGAAACGGTATAATTCAAGAAAACAGTTCTTCCTGAACACTTACGTGGAGCCGGCAACAGGAAAAACTATGCATTCTGCTTTTGAGCCGGCAAAGCAAGGACAGATAGTAGATACGCAGACATCATACGCGCTGCCGCTTGCGTTCGGCATCATTGACGAAAGTAAAGACAGTTTGCTTTATGCCAAGTTTGTGAATAACTTTGTAGAGTCCGTATGTCGTGAGGGCGCAATGGATAATGGCAAAAAATCCTCACCGTATTCATTGCTGACAGGCTTTATCGGTACAGCATGGATAAGTCAGGCTTTGTCCGACTGCGGACATACGGAGCTTGCCTACCGCTTGTTGCTCCAAACAGACTATCCTTCATGGTTGTATAGCGTGGAACAAGGAGCTACGACGATATGGGAACGTCTTAATTCCTATACCCATACCGACGGATTTGGAGGCAACAACCGGATGAACTCATTCAACCATTATTCGTTTGGTGCTGTCGGTTCATGGATGCTTTCCCATTCTCTTGGTATCATGCGCGATGACACTGTGGACGCATTCAAAAGAATAGTGCTTGCTCCTGAGACAGACCCTACGGGAACCCTTACTTTTGCTGATGGTTATTATGATTCACCTTACGGACGCATCGAGAGCCATTGGAAAAAGAACACTTCCGGGACAACAGAATATGAGTTTGCCGTTCCTGCCAATACCTCTGCGGAATTGCGTCTTCCTGTGTCCGCATTGGAGAATCTGACCGAAGGCGGTAAAAAGATAAGCAAGAACAAAGGCATAACAGTCGTTCATTCTGATGCAAAGGAAAAGGCTGATATGTCATTCATGCTGCTTCCTGGAAAATACAGATTCGAGATGAAATAGAAACTTTACGACAGACCTGTTCCTGTTGAACTCAGAGTAGGCATGAATTGAATTTCTCTGCTCTCTGTTGGCAGCTGCAAAACAAGACCGTCCCCTACTGTCAGTCACTACTGACAGTAGGGGACGGTCTTGTTGTATGGCTTATATAAACTGCCATATCAATGATATTCAGTTAATTGTCTGTTGAATATTCCTGTTCTAAATTATTGCTGTCTGGTAAGAAACGGCACAATTCAATATTTGACACAAATACAATAAGTTACATTCGTTTTGCAAAAATGGACTTGTCTTTTTATGCCGTATCTTATCAGATAGTAAGACTCACTATTATTCATTCACTACGAATTGTCCGTCTTTTGTGACTCCTTCTGCCGACACGTACATCTGCTTGCAGCGTGAGTTGTTGTAGAACTCCACTGTAGCCTTTCCGTCCTTGTCCGTCCTCACATCAGGATTCCAATATATAGTCCGGCGGAAATCATCCGCCGAGGGAAGCACGGAATAGTCCTCCATCCGAAAAGCGGCAGGTATATTGAAACCCTGAAAATGGGTGCGACGCTGACCTTTCATCCTTTCTGTAAAAATCTTATGCGTATAAAGAAAGACTGTAACCGGAGATTTTGGCAACTCACCCGCAAACATTATAAACTCATTATATTGGTTTGGGTCCTCCGATATGTATACAGACTTCACCTCGTCAATAAACTCCGGAAACTCTGCTGCTTTCGGATTGCTGTTGCAATGTGCCACACTCAATGGCGAAGCTACGTTCACACCCATATTGAAACCCTCAATATCCTTGTTCTGGTTCACCTTCATATTTGTTATGCGACAATACTTGTTATCGACAATCCATATTACAGGTCGTCCTTTATAGGACAGCCCGTCCTTATAGATATTATAAGTAGAATCCACTATGTTGCCGGCACGTTCCCTCACTCTTCTCTTCTCTTTCAGCTCACGGATTCGTACCGACATATTCAGTGATGGGTCAGTCTCGTTCAGCAGTTCATTCTGAAAGACAATATCCGAGGGAGTGTCATCCCAAAAGGTGACTGTTTCTCCCGCGAAAAAACTATTCCTCTGCTTTAGCCAGTCGAGCAGACAAGGCACAGATTCCCCATTGTCAAACATTTGTTCTGCAACTTCGTCACAGTTGTAGAATATGGAAGCCTTATAAGCCCCGGTTCTCTCATCATTCCATCTGACATACGAGTCATTGGTGAAATACCGTCCCCTAATCTTTATCTCAGGCAACAAAATGTTCTCATTTCTAACAGGAGCCACCGATTTCTCGTTTACGGCAGACGCGCTGAACCTGATATTTGGGTGATTCATATCGGCAAACCTTGTCTCGTTGCCATATAAAGCCCGTCTTTCGGGAGAGAAGTTCCTGTTTATGCCCACAATATAATCAGCCGGTTTCTTTTTCTTTCCGTCACTTGTCTTTAAGATGAGATTCCATTCATTAGTGATGTCAGGAGGCTCAAAACGGAAAGAACCGTCGGCAAGAGTGCGTGACACACCCGTCAGCGATGCCCCTTCCGCATTATATAGGAATGCCTCAATCTTTATATTGCCAAGTTCTTCATTCTTGTTTCTGCCGCTTATCTTTCCCAATATATACAGTTTGTCCTCTATCGGCTGCACCTTTCTTTCAAATCCCCGTTGTCCTGTCATGAGCCTCCAGTCATACCGCCGCCATCCCTGAACCATCATAAGTGTGTCAGCCGCCATCCGATGGACTTCATCATCTGCCTCGAAGTAATATTCCGGATTGTCTATATATCCTTTCACTTCGGATGAAAGCAACATCCATGTACGTATGTCGCCGCGCTTGCCGCAGGGCATGGCGGAAACGTCCATGACGGAAAGGGATACGGACGCATCGGGAGAAGACGTCAAGGAGAGCGATACCTTTCCGCATGAACTCAACACTTCTGTCTCCGGATTTATTTCAATCTCGGAAGCGGAAGTGGCATGGCAGACAAAAAAGAGACGTTCCGCAAGAATGCGCCCGCTACTGTCGAAAACGGTAAACTGGCTCACTCCTTCCGGCAATCCCATACGGTCAAAACTGCGGCATGCCACCTCGGTGGCAGTCAGGGTGTCGCATTCAAGGATATTGCCTTCGTGCATGAGGACATACCCAAGCAGCCTGCCGTGTATGGATGCTGAGGAACGGAACGAGGCGGTCACGCTATCGCGACAAACGGCATCCACGGAAAGCACGCACCCTTCGGTGGCGGATGCAGGAAGGGAGAATGTATGCTTGTGTCCGGCTTCATCCGAAAGCACAAGGTGCATGGAACAATTCGAGGGCTTGACCCGGAATATGCCTCGTCCTGACACCGCGCATACACTGTCCACGACATGTCCGTCGGCATCTGTCAGCACACCTCGTGCATCCATCTGTCTGCTTTCCGGATTCGTCACCGTGAATGCCACCCTGCTTTCAATGCCGTCTACAAGTCCGCCGCCCTCAGGATAGAATGTCACATTCAACCGTCCCGCATGTTCTTCATCCGTTTTACAATCGTCCGGCAGACGGCGCCTGTATCCGGTCTTGTCGATTGTCATATCCGAGAAGTCGCCTTCTGTCTTCGGAGCGCGAAACACGGGGAACACCCGTGAGAAGGCGCAGTCGCTGCCCCAGTTGGTCATATAACGGGTATATGCTCGGACTTCATAGAATCCACTGTTCAGTATGTCTTTAAGCAGAAAGTCGCCATGAGCCTCTCCATCCTCTATCCGGAGTTTTTGGGTTTCCACAATATCCCCGCTCTGGTTTACCAGCTCCACATACAGCACACGGCTAATGTCCGTCGGCTTGCCATTGTCGGTACGCACCACATATGCCTTATACCATATACGCTCGCCCTTAAAGTATCCCGTGTTGTCAAAATGTAAGTAGACCTTCTCTTGAGGAGTGTGTATGTTGAACAGCATCGCATGTTTTATGTATGCGATGATGCTGTCCGTATCAGCTTTCTTGTCCCCGTCATAATTGTAGCCGTTCAGCTCACAGAAGGAGAATAAAAAGGCCAATACTTGTATGAATGGGATATATTTATGGCAAGTACGCATACTTTTCATCTCACAAGTATCTGATAAGGGGCATTGCGAAACCGCAACGGGTTTTCGCAATAGGTTTGGAAACACAAACCAGAATTTCCATCCACCCAGCAAATTTATTCATTTGCTGGTTCTATTGTCAAGCGACTATCCGGCAAAAACATACCCTTTCATAATGAAGCATAGTATTTAAGTTTAACGAATAGTTTTTCACTACAGGCATATAAACTCGAAGAACTCCGTCTGTGACAAATGTATTGCTTTTTTCTGATATAACAAAGCAATGTATCATTTTTTCTATATGTAGAGGCAACCGCATGAATAATGCTAATATCATAGACAAAGCCGTCCTCGTATAGTCTGTTGTGACAGGGCGTATATAGCCTTTGTCAAAGATATTGTAGCGTCTCCATACAAAGTGCATCCATTGCGTCGCTTGTACATGCTTTATAAACAGAAGTCCCAAAGTACAAACCATTCTGCCGCGCGTATTGCAGGACAACAGTATGCGGGCAAGGATTTTTTTGACATTATGTCACTTTGGAAAGAGGGCGAATTTTAACGTTTGGGGCGGCTATCGACTTTGACTCGATGCCTGATTTTTGGATGTTTTGTTGATAAATCGTTGATAATCAACCAAATGTGTTTTTAGCAAAAACCATGCGGTTTTTGACGTAAAACGCATGGTTAGAGTCAAAATAGGATGTATTGATAATCAGTGAGTTATGGAATTTTTGTCTTAAAATTGTCTTTTTCCGGGTTCAAAATCCATTTTTGTTTTTCGGGGCATGGAAAAGGCGGCTGTCGTCTTTTTGAGGACGTGATTCGGAAAAATGCCCGATTTTGGGCCGAAAAACGGGCTTTGAAAATTTTGTGCGCCTTGAAAATAAATTTCGTTCACCTTGCGCAAAAAATCAGTGTGCCTTGGAAATAAATTTTCAGCACCTTGTAATTTTGACTTTTTGGGCACTTTTGGGTAGAAAGGGTGTGTTTGGGGTTGAATTTATATATCTTTTAGTCGGTTGGATTGTTCTTTTTGTCCGCTTGAATTTTGAGGGTTAGAAGTCGCCGTAGAATCGCGTTTTTGGAAGCGAGGTAAGGTTCGGTTCATTTTGAGGCGATTCTACGGAGATGGGATTTAACATATCAAATTGTTAGTAATATCCAATGTTTTGCCTGCATTTTAATAGTATTGTATTATTGTGCTTGACAGACTTCTCCGTCACTTCGTGACACCTCTCCTAACTTAGGGGAGGTGCCAGATTACCGTGTTTATGGAGAGACTAACGAATTGATTGACAAGGTATATAGTTCCTCCTCTAAGTTAGGAGAGGTGTCACGAAGTGACGGAGGAGTCTGTCCAAATACATTAAAAACATCCGTAAAAGCATACTTACAAAAAGTAAGCGGATTGTCAAATCTGTCAGTGAGACATCACCTGATTGTACACAGAGAAGTTTATCGGATAAAACTCAAAACGGTTTCTTGTTATTTTCATGTTGTAAATGATGGATCTGTCGGTGTGCAATCCAAACAAAAATATCTTGCAGGCTGTTACGGTTTATGCAAGCCGTATGTAAATTGCGGAATTTCGGTGGTAAACGACCGTGCCTTTTTTCGTCTCACAACCTAAAAAGAAGTAACTTTGCCACACTGATGTTTTACGATAAGTTTGTTGTCAATGAAATAAGTGGAAGCATTATGAAAAGATTTTTTATATCCGTTATGGTTCTGGCTGCCATAGGAACAGCATGTATGAAAGCCCGTACCAATTCAAACATGTCAGACAAAGGGCATGTCCAGACTGTTACTGCTGTAAGTCGTGTATTTGGCGATGGCAGAAAAGTGGCAACTGTGATATTGGAGTATGACAAGCCCATCAGTAACAAAAGCCTTTCTGCCAAAAGCTATGTAGTGGAAGGGAAGGACGTGGTACGTGTATATGCGAATACTGAACCTGAAAAATCGGAAACCGGAAGGAACGGGAAATATGTGGTCATAGAAGTAAAGGCCGAACTCGACCTTTATGCGCAGCCAAAGCGTCCGACTCCGGAGAGCGAGGCGAAGAAGAAAGAGCGCGACAGGATGCAGGGCGGACCCGGACTGAGAGCCGGATGGAGCACTGGTGGCGATGATGTTTATCCGGGAAACGCCTCTGTCATACAGGTGGCAGATATAAAGACAGCGGGCGGAAAGATATATGCGGCGGGCAATGACACGCTTAAAAGCAATGTAGAGAGATGTCTCGTGGCGGACGATTTCAAGCAATATGAGTTTGTCAGTCCATATACAGGGCAAGTGTTGCCTTACAACTTGTATCTTCCGGAGGATTATGACCCCGTCAATAAATATCCGCTTGTGTTGTTTGTGCATGATGCCGGTGTGGCAAGTGCGGAAGTCAGACAACCGCTTTATCAGGGCACGGGAGCTGTGTCATGGGCTGAACCGGAGGCGCAGGCGCGTCACAAGTGTATTGTGGTGGCACCGGAATATCCTGTCATCACGGTGGATGACAATTGGAACTACAGTCACCATCTCGATGCGACAATTGCCTTGCTGAAAGATTTGCAGACCCGCTATTCCATAGACAGCCAACGTATCTATACCACAGGGCAGTCGATGGGCTGCATGTCCTCGATAGTGATGATGTTGAAAGAACCTGATTTGTTTGCGGGGGCATTGCTGGTAGCGGGCAAATGGTTGCCGGAGACAATGAAACCTTTAGACAAGCAGAATATTTGGATTATATCGTGCGAGGGCGATGCTTCTTCCAACACGCTGCAAGGGCAGGCGGTGAGTATTTGGAGGGAAAACGGAGCCTCTGTCGCCGAAGGCACATGGGATATGGAATCGACTCCGGAGCAGTTCACCCGGGAAGCCGAAAAGATGCGGGGCGAGGGGACACACTTGCTCTTCACTCATCTCACAGGTGGAAACCATCGCGCCACATGGTTTGTGGCTTATGGCATAGAGGGTGTGCAGGACTGGTTGTTTGAGCAGCATAAGTAGTCTGAATGATGAGGAATGTCACATTATATATTGATTTGGTTTTCTGCTTCGTCTTTCTGCCGCTCATGATATACATATTCCCCATTGAGAGATGGGTGAACACATATCCTGTGTTTGTGTGTGTCTTCGTCAGCTGGCTGTATGCCACCTATTTTACAAACCGTCATGTCGTGCTTCCTCTGTTGTTCAGGGAGTCGCGCAAGAAAAAAAGATGGTGGGCGGCAGCCATTATTGCAGTCTCTCTTATTGTGACATATTACCTGTCATGTGTCGAGGTGTCGTCGCCGCTTTATCATCAGCACAAGCATCTGTATCCGCAGGTCATTGCCAAAGTCAGGCTCAACCAGCAGGCTATCTGGCTGCTTTATGTGGTGGTGGAAGTATTCAGTTTTGCAGTGGGTATGCTGACGGAGATCAATCTCCAGAGGCTCGCCCGGAAAGAGATGGAATATGAGCGCAACAAGGCGGAACTGGCATTCTATAAGGCACAAATCAATCCGCATTTTCTGTTCAACACCCTGAACACCATCTACGGAATGATAATCACCAAGTCGGAGAAAACGGAAATGGCGATGGAGCAGTTCATAGACCTTACCAAGTACCTTTATAATAATGCCAACAAGGATTTCATTCCCATAGACGAGGAAGTGAGATACATAAACCAGTATGTGGAGCTTCAGAAGCAGCGGCTCAATGAGTTTGCCGAGGTGTCGTTTCGTTTCCGGATTGCAGAGCATGAGATGTGTGTGCCTCCGATGATTCTGATGACTTTTGTGGAGAATGCGTTCAAGTACGGCGTCTCGTCCAACGAGCCGTGCTACATACACATTTGTTTGGAACAGGAGAATGGCGGAATACATTTTACAGTTGAGAACAAAATATTCGACAACTGCGCGAGGAGGTCGAAGGACTCGAAGAAAACTGGCATAGCCAACTGCTGCAAACGTCTTTCACTTCTCTATCCGGGTAAGCATACATTGGAGACAAGTAGTGAGGGAGGAGTATTTACTGTGAATCTGAAATTCCATAATGAACCATGATAAGATGTATAGCCATAGATGACGAGCCGATGGCTCTCAGCATTATATGCAAATATTGTGAGCGGAGGGGTGGGGTGGAGCTTGAGACCTACACCTCTCCCCGTGCCGGTATGCAGCGCATTCTTGAGGCGCGTCCCGACATTGTTTTTCTGGATATAGAGATGAACGGTACATCGGGCATCGAACTGGCAAGGAGGCTTCCGGGCGGGTGCGCCCTCATTTTTACGACAGCTTTTGCACAGTATGCAGTTGATGGGTTTGAGGTGAATGCCGTTGACTTTCTCCACAAGCCGTATTTCTACGACCGCTTTCACAAAGCGATGGACAAGGCTGAACAATGGCTCAGGATGAACGACTTGCTGGCTATCTCAGAGGCTGCGTCGCGGCAGCTGATTCTTAAAGCCGAATACAAGAATGTGGCTGTCGCCATAGATAATATCTGCTACATAGAGTCGATGGACAATTATATACGTGTGCATCTTGCCGACCAGACAAGTGTCATGTCGAAAATGAGTCTGCGGAGCATTGAGGAGATGCTTCCGGCTGATGAGTTCATACGCGTACACCGTTCTTATGTTGTCCCGAAAAGCAGAATTGTGAGATTTACCCGGACGGAAATTGTGTTGAACAAAAATGGGAAGGTGATACCGGTCGGGAGAAAGTACATTGATGTGATAGTCTCTGCGTTGAAAAATGAATAATTCCGTATCGGCCTTGTCCGGAGTCTGACGCATAATGACTAACTTTGCAGCCAATGATTGGCTATTTCAAAAAGACATGCGTAAAATAGAAAAGTTATTCAATAAAGGATGTGTGGACTACGGACTGTTGCGCGATGGTGACAGGATTCTGGTGGCTTTGTCCGGAGGCAAGGACTCACTTATGCTTCTGCGCCTGCTTGCGATGAGAAGCAGAATCTTCAAGCCGCGTTTTGAGGTGGAGGCCGCCCATGTGATAATGGACAATATTCCTTACATTACGGATACCGGCTATCTTGACGCTTTTTGTAGCGGATATGGGATAAAGCTGCACGTCCTGCACTCTTCGTTTGACGAGAATACGGATGGCAGGCGCACAAAATGCTTTTTGTGTTCGTGGAACAGGCGGAAAACATTGTTCGAGTTTGCCGAAAAGAACGGTTTTAACAAAATTGCGCTTGGGCATCATCAGGACGACATCATCACCACTTTGTTGATGAACATGACATTCGAGGGTGCTACGGGAACTATGCCGCCGATGCTTTCGCTGAAAAACTACGGGCTGGTCATCATACGTCCGCTGTGTCTGGTGCATGAGGACTATATCCGGGAGGTGGCGGAGAGAGAAGGGTTCCAGAAACAGAAAAAGGCTTGTCCGTATGAGGATGTGACGAAAAGGAAGGCTATGAACGACCTGTTCCACAAAATGGAGGCAATTAATCCGGAGGCAAGATATAGCCTGTGGAATGCTATGATGAATATACAGACCGACAGATTGCCGGTCAGGGCAAAGGCTGATCAATAGAAAACAGGCGCGGGATAAGGCTTCAATCTTATTCCCGCGCCTGTTTTTACTGTAAATACTGCTGTCTGTTTCTTCGTTTATCGGCAAACAAAAGTGGTGATGCTCCTTGCCGGAAGGATGAAAGCCCCATTGTCGTTGGCTGTTCCCACAGGTTTCAGGTTCTCACCCTCCACATCGGATGTACGGTACAGATTCCATTGTTTGAGGTTGCCGGATTTGGCAGACTTCTTCTTTCTCTTTTTTGCAGATGCTTTTTCCGGCACGGAAGAGACGGTGAACGGAGTAGGGGATTCCGCATAGTTGATTGCGACAACCACCATGCTTCCGTCTTCATTCTTATAGGCGGAGCACATCACACCTTCCGGATTCGTTGCTCCTTCGGGCACAATTGTACCGTTTTCGGCAATGGCTTCCACTTCCAGCCTCTTGGCTCCGGGACGGACAAAGCGGCTGAAGTTGCCCATTGCCCACATTAGCTTGGAGTCTTTTGCGTATGCGCCATTGAAGTCGTCCGTTCTTGACAGCTCTTTGCGGTCGTCTGGATTATTGTGTCTCTGCCTGCCGTCCCTGCGCTTCTCTCTTCCGCTGTACATTCTGATAAGTCCGTCTTTGTAGTCGCCGCCGGCAGCCCTCCACCATTGCCATGAGCGTGCTTGCGCAAGTACTATGTCGTGATGGATAATCCGTGCCACATACAAAGCGGTCTTCATGGTAAAGTCGTATCCGCCTCCGCCTCCAATCTCTTCATCATTGCCCATGATGCAGGTTTCTGTCTGCCAAAAGTCCACATTGTATTTCTGTAGCGAGTCGCGCAACTGGCATCTGAAATCGTGCAGTCCCGACAGCGGAGTGTTGGTCCAATAGCTGTGTCCCACAATCATCCGTGGCACGTTGGGCAGATTGCCAAGAAAAGTGGCGGTGCTGTCTTCGCGGAAGAATGACTGAATCTCATAGCCGCGCTGCCAGTCTGTCTCATGAGTGGCGAACATGCAGCGGTAGTCTGACGACTCGTTCACAAGAATCTGTGTGGAAAGTCCGCGCCTCATAAACTCTTTGCTTGCCAAACGGACGGCACGCGCTATTTCCCGGTTTGTGGCAGGAGTGCCCTCCTGTTTCGGACCGGTCCAGTTCCAATGTCCGTCCGGTTCGTTGACTGGGCATATATAATCGAAATGTATGCCATCGTGTCGCTCCACTCCTTCGACAACGTCAGCCAGAAAGTGTGCAAAATCCTCATACCGGTCGTCCCGCAGGTTGAATGTGCCACCGCGCCCCGTGTTGGTGGCGAGTCCGTTCTGAGTGTAATAAACAGGTGGTGAATTGAGGAATGCGAGAAACTTATGCACCCCGCGCTCTTTCGCAAGGTGCAGGAACCTGCGTTGTCCAAGCTGCTTGTCCCAATTGTAAGTGCCATCGGCATTGAGAAAACATTCCGTTCTCGTGCCCCGGTTTATTTGGCTTTCCTCGCCTTGCTCCTCACTTCCGGCCCCGACATTGAACCGCCAGATACTGAGTCCTATGCCTTTGGGCTGTCCGTCAGCATTGTTTTCTGTGCTGAACAGCCAGTCTGCCACTTTCTTTTGTTCGTCCTCTTTCCATAATCCCATAGTTTGCATACTCCATGCGTCAGACGCTCCAAATCCGTCGATGGTTTGCATCTCGTGTTCCGTAATTCTGTATTCCTTTACAGGATTATCCGTTGCGGGCATATCCGTTGCCTCATGATTATGTGCGCATACTGTCAGTCCTGTTGTACAGAAAATGATGATTGATAAGTTGTTCATATTATTTGAAAATCTGATATTTCGGTAATTCTCTGGTTTGTAAACTGTGGCAAGTTATGGAAAAAATGGATTTTAAGCAAGTATGAGGGCAAAAAAACTGATATATGACTGTAGGCTTCTTCTTGAAATAGTTCTTTGTCGTGTTTGGATTTGCTCTTCTTTTGTGTTTTCCTTCCAACTATTTTTTTTGTTTGTCAGCAATGCAAAAGTCGGAACGGCGCGCAAGAAACTTTAATCCGTAGTGTTGTTTTATGTAATCACTACTGCTGTTTAGAGATTCCCATGCGGTGGATATGAAAAACAAGTATGATGAATTGAAGAAATCTGTGGGGCGAAAGCGGATGATTTCTTGCGTGCAATATTTTTAAAACCGCAGTGTGGTTTTTGTAAACTGCACTGCGGTTTTTATAAATTACACTGTGGTTTTAAAAATATTGTGCGGTGAAAACGACTTTCAACAGCCGTCTTTTCGTATTTGCAGAACGGAAAGGCTGTTTCTTTATTCCGTAAAATCAAGGCACAATGTGTTCCTCGTATAATGGAAATGTGGTGATGAAGGGGATTTTTCTTAATACTGAATGTGCTTTTTGAGTGCCCTCCGTTTGCCGGACGGCATATAATGATATGAGATGTTGATAGACAAAAGAAGCAGGAAACAAACACTTTACAATTAGTGTTTGCTTCCTGCCCGATTTGTTGAGGCTTTGAGACCTTTTTCTTATGGTGAAAGTATTAACCTCGTCCTACTTCGTTTTGCCTTTAATTATATGTAAAGGCATTCCGTCTGTCTTTGTTGTGTGAGCCGGAATCACTCCTCGCCGATTGTGACAGCAAAGCTCTGCGCCTTTCCTGCCGGAGTCTTTCCCCAAATCCACAAAGTCTGCTCGGCTGAGTTCTGTGCCGATTTGAACACTGTCTCAAGGTCGCTGACGCTCTTTATGTTCTGGTTGTTGACTTTGAGGATGATGAAGTTCTCGGATATACCTGCTTCCTTCATGCGTCCGTTGCCCAACTTAGACACTTGAACACCATACGACATGTTGAGCGACTTCTTCTGACTGTCGGTCAGCTCCTTGAACTCCGTGCCAAGAATGTCCATGTTCAGTGTCTTCACCACATTGGTCGTACCTTTTGCGTTGCGGAACGTGATAGTTGTTGTCTTGCTCTTTTTATCACGTACATAGCCGACTGTAGCCTTGTCGCCTGGACGATACTTTGTTGTAGCTTCCTGAAGCTCCGACATCTTGGTGATTTTCTTGCCGTCAACAGATACAATTACGTCACCTGATTTCAAACCTGCCTCTGCCGCTGCGCCGTCTTCTGTCACACCGTCCACATACACACCGTCTACAGTACCAAAATCAGCTTCATATTTCTCGTTCTTCGATTTCTGTACGTCTATGTAGTCGTGAAGGGTCATGCCGCTCACACCGAGCATAGCGCGTTGCACTGTTCCATATTCTTTCAGATCAGTCACAACTTTCTTCATGATGGTGGTAGGAATGGCAAAGCCGTATCCAGAGTAAGATCCTGTCTGGCTGTAAAGCATGGCATTGATGCCGACAAGTTCTCCACGGGCATTGATGAGCGCGCCTCCACTGTTGCCTTGATTGATGGCAGCGTCGGTCTGGATGAACGACTCTATGCCTCCGCGTTTTGCACCAAGTGCGCGTGCCTTTGCGCTTACGATGCCTGCTGTGACTGTTGAGGTGAGATTGAATGGGTTGCCCACAGCCAATACCCATTCTCCTACTTTCAGTGACTCGCTGTCACCGATAACAAGAGTTGGCAGGTCGGAAGCATCGATTTTCAGCAAGGCAAGGTCAGTGTCAGAGTCGAGTCCGATGACACGTGCCGTAAACTCACGGTTGTCGTTGAGCGTAATCGTGATTTCATCGGCATTCTCCACCACATGGTTGTTGGTGACAATATATCCGTCAGAGGAGATTATGACTCCCGAACCGGCAGCCTCTCGCTTTGGTGTCTGTACCTGACGACGCTGTGAGCCTCCGTTGCCTCTTCCGAAGAAATCTCCGAAGAAGTCCTCAAATGGGTCACGGTATTCTATTGTCTGAGTTTTGCCATTCATCACCACCTTAATATATACTACAGCATTGCACCCTTTCTCGGCTGCTTCTGTGAGGTCTACCGGTTGTGACGGCATACTCAATTCGTTTGAAACTTGCATCAATGGCGATTTTGTTTTAGGAGCGACAGCTTCTACTACGTTTTCTCCTGCATTGGCTGTACGTCGCATAGCTCCTGATGCAAAAGAATAGGCAAATGCACCTGTTATACCTGAAACAACAGCTATTGCCCCGATAATTCCATAGAATCTTTTAATTGTTTGTTTCATAACTAATACTGTTTATTTTGTTAATTGTATATCTTGATTTAACTTTTCGATGTTAAAATAACAACAAACTTTATTCACGGCAAAACTTTTTTCTCTACAAATGTCATTCTGTTGATTTTGTTTAACAGATACATCCTTCTGATTAACAGCGATTATCAATGAAAGCATATTATTTTTACACTCTTTTAGTTATGTCGCATATTGGATTTTGTATTGTTTTTTATTGTGCTCAACCATACTCCAAAAGCGTTTTTTGATGGATAAACATTCCAGCAGGGACAATTGTTCAATTTATTCTACGTGAGTTCGGGATAATCGATTCTTATTAGAAGTTGGTAATATCGCATTATCAAGTCTGATAAACAATCAGAATAAACGATCTTTGCGCCATCCATTTAGCTGAATTTAGGAAATGTACGCGGTTCGCCTGAAACATCCCTGTAGTTCTACAAATATGATAAGGTGGCTATCTAAAGCCACTTTCACCTTACTAAATTTTCAGAACCACACTGCGGTTTTGAAAATCTTGCACGCAAGAAATCATATTTCTGGTTCATCCGACATTCGAGTGATTTATCTTGTTTTTTTATAGATTTGAGTCTTGATGTAGGCGATGTTTTGCTGATGAATTTGACAGGTTACTTATTTTTGTAAATATGCTCTTACAGAGTTTTTGATATATCCAGATAGAATTATAGACTTTTGTAAGTATGCTTTTTGGTGTATTTTGACAGACTCCTCCGTCGCAAAGCGACACCTCCCCTAACTTAGGGGAGGAGCTATATACCTTGTCAATCAACACATTAG
>JAMPEL010000019.1 GCA_023665185.1 Roseburia sp. | reverse complement strand
GCGGAGGCCATCTGCAAAAATGTGTACAAAGATTAGCTAAGTTAGGGGAGGTGTCGCCTTGCGACGGAGGAGTCTGTCAAAATACATCAAAAAGCATACTTACAAAAAGTCAAATATCTTGTCTGACACACATCAAAAACACATTTACAAAAGTCAAGAAATCTGTTGAGTCTATCCGCAAAACACCTCCTACACCAAAACTCAACTCTGTAACAAACCTATCACTTGCAATGTTGGATGAACAAAAAAGTCCGTACCGAAGTATGGACATTATTATAGGTGAATTTGAGTGTTGGCTATCTACCCAAAAGGGCATTTGGGGATGTGAATCTCTTCATAAGAGATGTACAACTCTTCATAAGAGATGGATTTGTTTCAGCAAAGGTAGGAAATAAAATGGATTTGAACGATTTATTTGCAAAAAAAAGATAGATGTTCTTGTAAAAAAACATTATACTTTCATACAAAAACGGATGTTTTTTCTTTCTATCATCTTGATTTTCAACAATGTTTAATGAGTTGTACATCTCTTATGAAGAGATGTACCAAAAATAGCAGTGAGATTTAATTCAAATTGCTGATATTCAATTATTTGATGTTAAACGTGGATTCTTATGGATAAAAAACTGACTGGGGCTGATAGAAACGCGGGGACTACTGTCGTAGGGATGAAACAGAAGACATATAATTAGTTGGGGTGACGATGCCACTGTATAGTTCAGAAACTCTTACTAATGCCATAGAGGGCGAAAATGATAACAGACAAGAATCGAAAAAATGTCTGGAGGTAGAGATGTGCCCTGACGCGTCTGACAAAGACTGGCATTATCTGTTCATTCACCATACGAAAGTGGGAAAAACAGAAGAACTGCTCCGTAAACGGTTCAATACATTTGTTCACAAGACCATTATATATAAGCGCGAGAACAAACGCATACGGCAGCAAGAGTATGCGACCATATCGGGGCTTGTGTTTGTGCAGGGCGACAGCAATGAGATTCAGTCGTATCTGTCGGACAACTTTTCCAGCCTGTATCTGGTCAAGAATTGTGCCACAAAGAGAGTCGCCACAATTCCCGATGCCGTGATGCGTCCCTTCATGCAGCTGATACAGATTTCGCCTACCCGGATACGCTTTATGCCAAATACCTTTGGCCACTATTCTGCCGGTAACACTTTGATAAGGATTACATCTGGAATTTTGACCGGCTTTGAGGGCTATCGCATACGCATAGCCCGCGACAAGTGTCTTGTTACCTCTGTGGGAGGCATGACAGTGGCGATAGGCGGTATATATAAGGAGAGTTTCGAGAACCTGGATGAATATGTGAGGCAGAGGAGGGCGCAGTTGCACAATGTGCGGAAACCAATGCCCGACATGCCGTTGTCTCCAATACAGTCGCGCATAGACGAGTGTTTTTATGAGCCTCACAATCGGCTGGACATCATGGCTTTGTCTAAAAGCGCGGACTGCTGGACTGTCAGGGCGGAGAAAGAGCTGGCGGCAAAGAATTTTGATGAGGCTGCGGAAATAGCCCTGTTCGTCCTTGAAGAGGCAGGAGGCTGCTTTCTGCGTGTATGTGAGCGTTTTGATTCCAAAGAGATGGACGACATTCTTACTGTATGCCGCAGGACGGACTGTGTATTGACACGCATTCTGCATAGCGTGGACGTGTCTGTCGATTTGAAAGAGATAATAGAGTCCGGAAGGGAATCGTTGATGATTCGTTTCCCTTTCCTTCCGATAGAAATGCAGGCTGGCGCATAATGCGCATGTTGTGTGGTATGCCGCATTTGGAGAAAAACAAACAGACTGGAGAAAAAGAATATATGACCATTGCAGTTGATTTTGACGGCACGATAGTGGAGCACAAGTATCCGCAGATAGGCAGGGAGATACCTTTTGCCTTTGTCACATTGAAGAAAATGCAGGCAGACCGTCACCGCCTGATACTGTGGACGGTGCGTGAGGGCGACCAGTTGCAGGAAGCTGTAGATTTCTGCCGTGAGCGCGGACTGGAATTTTATGCGGTCAACAGCAACTTTCCGGAGGAGGAAGCGGGAGCATGTCAGGCTCC
Source organism: Roseburia sp. (assembly GCA_023665185.1). Classification (GTDB taxonomy): domain Bacteria; phylum Bacteroidota; class Bacteroidia; order Bacteroidales; family Bacteroidaceae; genus RGIG8745. The sequence continues at coordinate 39,655 of JAMPEL010000019.1, read as the reverse complement.
TTGCAGGAAGGTGAATGCCGATATGTATATCGATGACCGCAATGTAGGCGCGCTGCCCGACTGGGGTGTCATCTATGAGATGGTGCGCCACAAGTGGAGCTACGATAAATATATGATGGAACTGCATGGACGGGAAGGAAACAAGGATTCCCGGTCGTTTTGGAAAAGATTTTTTAGAAGATAGCATGTCTTCAATAAGGAAAGATACGGTTGCCGGTGTCAAATGGGCTGCCATAGAGCGGTTTTCCGTTCAGGGCATACAGTTTCTGTTAGGATTGGTCATGGCACGGCTTTTGTCGCCTTCCGACTATGGCACGGTAGGCATGTTGGGAGTGTTCCTTGCCGTCTCGCAGGCATTCATCGACAGCGGATTCAGCAATGCCTTGATAAGGAAGAAGGATAGGACGGAGAAGGATTTTGTCACGGTCTTCTATTTCAATATTGTCGTTGCTGTTGTTTGCTATATCTGTTTGTTCTTTGCGGCACCGTGGGTCGGACGTTTTTTCAGTCTGCCCATATTGTCGCCCATATTGCGTGTGGTTGCCATAAACCTTGTCTTGAACTCGTTGATAGGTGTGCATCTGGCAAAGCTGACCATCGACATCAATTTCAAGGCATTGGCGCAACGCAGTCTGCTGGCTGTGGCCATATCCGGTCTGCTGGGTATATTTCTTGCGTACAAAGGATTTGGAGTCTGGGCACTTGTCTTTCAGAATCTGGCGGGCACAGTGGTCAATCTCCTGTTTATATGGTTCTATAGCCGGTGGATTCCTCGTGAGCGTTTCTCGAAAGAATCTTTCCGCGATTTGTTCTCGTATGGGAGCAAGATGCTGGCAGCCGGTTTGCTCCACACCTTGTACGACAACCTGAACCATATAGTCATAGGCAAGTTCTTTTCCTCAAAGGACTTGGGAGTCTACAGCCGGGGCACACAGCTGGCACGGTTTCCGGTGGACAACATCAACGGAGTGTTGCAGAAAGTGACATTCCCCGTTTTTGCGAAAATCAATGACGATGATGAAAGGCTGGTCTATGTATATCGCAAATATATATGTATCACCTCCGCGTTCATCTTTTTCGGATGTGTGCTGATGGCGGCAATAAGCAGGCCTTTGGTATTGTTTCTGCTGACCGACAAGTGGGAGGAGGCGATTGTTTATCTGCAAATATTCAGTTTTGCCATTATGTTTGACCATATATGCAGTATCAATCTTAATTTGTTGCAGGTGAAAGGCCGGTCCGACTTGTTTCTGCGTTTGGAAATCATCAAGAAGTGTATATCGACAGCCATACTGTTTGCCTCCATACCATTCGGAGTGGTGGGCATCTGTGTGTCCAAGATTATATATACCCAGATAGCCGTGTTCATCAATACTTATTATACAGGCAAGCTGTTCAATATGGGATATTGGACGCAGATGCGCGACTTCATGCCTTACTTGCTGATGGCATTGGTGTCGTGTGCGCTGCCATACATTCTGACGAAAACAGTCGATAATCATATTGTGGTCATCCTGTTGGGATGTATGTTGGCCGTGGCCGTTTATTTTGGTCTGCTGTATGTAAAGAAAGATGAGGTATTTATGGAATTTGTTGTTCCGCAATTGAGACGGGCAGGAAGGAGTTTGCGCAGATGAAAGAGCTGGTGTTGAGGATTGTGGCTAAGATAATGCCTGCTGTTCTGAAGGCTTATTGTTGCCTGTATGTGCCTGTCAAGGTGTGGCAGGTGAGGCATAAAAAGAAGATAAGAGTGTTGTTTGTTATTCAGAGCCTCAGTCTGTGGAAAACCGAGTTGCTTTATGTAGCGATGTTAAGGCACAAGCGTTTTGAACCTTGTATTGGTATTGTGACATCAATGGAAGAAGATGATGCCGAAAATATAAAATCTTATTTGGATGAGAAAAGCTATGGATATGAGATGTTCAGTCGTGATGAAAATTTTTGGAGAAAGAGTCATGCGGATATAATTCTGTATCAGAAACCATACGAAAATATGTATTCCAAATGGAACGGGTACAAACGTAATTTGTATGCGTTGTTCTGTTATGTCAATTATGCCTTTCATAGTGTGGATGAGGAATGGGCATTCAATGCAGTGTTGCGGAACATTGCGTGGCAGGTTTATTTTGAGAATAATTCGGCGATGGATGTGCCTTGCCGTATGATGACAAACAAATGCCGAAACGGATTGGTTACAGGACTTCCCATGATGGACGAGCTGTTGATTGAAAAGGAGAGACTGCACGACCCGTGGAAACCGCAAACAGGCAGGAAGAAAAGAATAATATGGGCACCTCATCATTCTATAAATCAGGAAAACTGGCTTTGCTATTCTACATTCTTGGAGTACGCCGACTTTATGTTGGACATGGCAAAGAAGTATAAGGATAAGGTTCAATTCGTTTTCAAACCGCATTCATTGCTGAGAGAGAAACTCAACAATGTGTGGGGAGAGGATAAAACCACGGTATATTATAGACAGTGGGAAATGATGGAAAATACACAGGCGGAATATGGAAAGTATATTGCGTTGTTCAAGTATTCCGATGCCATGATTCACGATTGCGGTTCGTTTACAATAGAATATCATTACACGCAGAATCCTGTGATGTATCTGGTGGGTGACGACCCTCGAAAGCACGAGGCCAATCTGAATGATTTTGCCAAACAGGCTTTCCGCCTGCACTATTGGGCAAAGAACCGACGGGAGATAGAAGATTTTATATGTAACGTGATAGCTGAGATAGATACGAAGAAGGAAGAGCGAGTGAAGTTTTATAATGAATCGCTGCTTCCGCCTGGAGGGAAGACGGCTTGTGAGAATATTATTGATGCCATATTGGGAAATGATTAGTAGAGGCATCATAGTTCAAGAATCATCTTATAATAATAAGTATGCCTAAAATATCGGTTATTGTACCTGTATATAATGTAGAGAAGTATTTGCATCGTTGTATCGACAGCATTCTTGCACAAATCTTTACGGACTTTGAATTGCTGCTTGTTGATGATGGAAGTACGGATGGTTCAGGTAGTATTTGTGATGAATATGCGAAGAAAGACAGTCGTGTACGAGTATTCCATAAAGCAAACGGCGGTGTCAGTTCTGCAAGAAATATGGGATTGGACCATGCACGGGGCGAATGGATTACTTTTGTGGATTCGGATGATTGGTTGGCAGACAGTTTTTCCTTCTCAATGATAGATGATGACGACGAGGATTTGATTGTCTTCTCATACGAGGATACGCATGAAGACAGGATTTCTTATAACATTGAAGAAGGGTGTTGGAAAACTGCTGCGGAAATCCGAGAATTTATGAGGCAAAATATTAATTCTTTTATGATGAAATGTCCGTGGGCCAAATTTTATAAGCGGAAGTTGATTGGAAATCTTCGTTTCGATACAAATATGCGGGTTAGTGAGGACAATCTTTTCGTTCTGAATTATCTTTCTAAGATACAGTCGTGTAAAGTGTATGAAGATTTGATGTATATATATAATGATGAGGGTGTTTTTGAACGAAAGTACCAGCAATCTATAGGGCAGTCCATATATACATTAAAAAAGATATTGGAATCTTTTGAACGGTTGCATATAGAGAATACAGATTTTTTACGTTCTATATTCTATGTATGTAAAGCCTTGTGTCAGCAGGAAATATATCAGCATCCTGATTTGTGGTATAAGAATCCTGTAGTAAAAGTTACTTATCGAAAAGTACGAAACAGCTTCGGGCTAAGTTATCGGATGAGATATTATTTTATGCAATTTATTTTGGTGTCTAAGATTCATGCGTATTTCAAACAAAAAAATGTCTGATTTATGATTTCTGTTATCATACCTATATATAATGTAGAGAGGTATCTTCGCCGTTGTATCGACAGCATTCTTGCACAAACCTTTACGGACTTTGAGTTGCTGCTTGTTGATGACGGCAGTAAAGATGGTTCGGGAAGTATTTGTGATGAGTATGCAGAAAAGGACAAGCGTGTACGGGTATTCCATAAAGCAAACGGTGGTGTCAGTTCTGCAAGAAATATGGGATTGGACCATGCATGGGGCGAATGGATTACTTTCGTGGATTCGGACGATTGGGTTGATTCCGATTATCTAAATGAATACAACAAGCATTTTGATAGATATGCTGATTTGTATATTCAAGGCTTCAAGGATAATGAGGGGCATACGATGTGTTGGAAAGAACAATATTGGGAAGGAGAAGGGATTGCATGTAGGCTACAATGTTTAGAACCTCTTCGATTGTACGGTTTTGTTTGGAACAAATTGTTTTGTTCTTCAATAATTAAAGAGAATAATTTGCGGTTTGATGAAAGAATCACGATGATTGAAGATACGTTGTTCATTCATCATTATTTATTTTACGCTAAATCAGTTTTAAATCTGCCTTTTACTCATTATTTTTATTTTACGCATACCGATTCAGCTTCTTTATCAGATTAAACGAAGAAAATTGTAAATGAACGAAGAAAATTATGCTATTAAGAAGCATGCCTATCTGATTATTGCGCATAATGAGTTTTTGGTTTTGCAAAAAGCTATTGACGCTGTAGATGATTGGAAAAATGATATATATGTCCATATTGACAGAAAAATTCTATTGATGCCCAATTTAGTATCAAAGAAAAGTCATTTGTTTATATTACCTGAGAGGTTAAATGTGAAATGGGGACATATTTCTCAAATTGAAACTGAGCTTTTGTTATTTGAAACGGCATTTAATAAAGGAGCTTATGCGTATTATCATTTAATTAGCGGTACCCATTTCCCCTTGAAATCACAAGAGTATATTCATGGACTTTGTGCAGAGCTTAATAAAAGTATATTCCAATATATGGAGACATGTGAAGCTGAAATCGATGCCAAGATACGGAGGTATAACTTGTTTAATGGCTATATGATGTCAAATATATCTTCGTATAGTTATGTACTTGGTCATTTGTTATGGATTTTATGTCTAAAACCGCAAAAAATATTAAGAATAAAAAGATTCAGGCAGTCTAAGTTCTATAAGTCTTCAAATTGGGTTAGCTTGAGGTCTGATGCGGTAGCTTATCTTCTGAGTAAGAAAAAATATATTTTGAAAAAATATAAATATACTTTTTGTGGAGATGAGTTTTTTGCTTTGTCGGAATTAATGAATTCTCCATTGAAAGATGAATTGTATATTGGTGGCAGAGACAATTTGAAATCTGTGGTATTGCTATATTGCTGTTTTGATTCTCATAATCCAAAAGTCTTAGAATTGGCAGATTTCAAGAAAATAATAGAATCTCGTTGTTTGTTTGCACGGAAATTTTCAGAGTCAAAAAGCCTTCCTTTGTTAGAGTTGCTCATTGAGAATATTAAGAAACAGAATTAAAAATAGTAATGATGAAGAAAATAGCTGTGCTTATTACTGTATATAATAGAATTGACAAGACTGTCAAGTGTTTGACAACATTGTTTGATTCAATAAGGACATATACAGACTTGTCGCTTGATGTCTATATAACAGATGATGGAAGCTCTGATGGAACATCAAATATATTAGGAGGGACTTTCCCTTTTCCAAACTTACATATTCTTCAGGGAAATGGTCAGCTGTATTGGAATGGAGGTATGATTAATTCATGGAAATCTGCATTAGGTGTTGGCGGATATGATGGTTATTTGTGGCTCAATAACGATGTTGAGCTTTTTTCTTGTTTGTGGAATGAATTGTTGGAGGCTGACAAATATTCTATTGAGAAATTCGGGCAATCAGGGGTTTACATTGGTTCAACTTGTGATTCCAACCGTTTGCATCTTACTTATGGAGGTTTTAATTTTACTAATAAGTGGACATTAAAGGATTCTTTTGTCATTCCAAATGGAACTTTTCAGTCTTGTCAGTGTGGACATGGAAATATAACTTATGTGGCTCATGATGTGGTGTCCAAGATAGGAATATTGTGTGATAAATATTGGCATGGTGGGGGAGACCATGATTATACTTTTATGGCATATAAAAAAGGTATTCCACAGTTTATATTGCGTGAATATGTTGGTATCTGTGAGAATGACCATCATTATGATGTACTCATGAATGTGGGACTTAAAGAACGTATAAAGTATTTGTATTCTCCACTCGGTTTTAATTTGCATAATACACTTCTTTTCCAGAAACGGTGCTTCCCTTATCGCTATCCCTTTGTTTTGATATGTGGATATATGAAAGCGATATGGCCAAAAGGCTATTCAAAATTATATCAGCTGTTGAGAAAATAAAAAATATTATATAGATGACGGAATAACTATATGAGAAAGGTTTTTATTGCATACGGAGATGCGAACTGTGCTTATTCACTTAAAAGAATAGGAAAACAGGCAAGCAAATTGGGCTTATTTAATGATATTATCTTATATACTCCTGATACACTCCCTTCATATATAAAGTCGTCCCCCCTAATGCAACACTCTTATGGAGGAGGATATTGGGCTTGGAAGCCATGTATAATAAAAGAGACATTAGATAGATATGATGATGGTGATATTGTTTGCTATATTGATGCCGGTTGTTCTTTACAAAAAGGTATTGAATGGACTTTGTATTTTGAATTGATGAAAGAATATGATACGATTTGCTTTAAATATAGAGATGAATACCCACAATGGGCAAAATTTGGTGCTACTTCTACTAAAATAAGATATTGGGGGAAGAAACAGACATTGGAATATTTGAATCAATTTGTTGGGCATACCGCATGGCAAGAATGCAATAAAATATGGGGAGGAATGTTATTCTTTAAAAACAAGCATAATACGATATTAAAAGATTGGTTGGATATAACGTTGCATCATCCAGAGATAATACTTGATCCCAGTGATTTGGAATTAAAAAATCAATATCCTTATTTTGCGAAGCATAAACATGATCAGGTAGTTCTTGTAGCATTGGCATTCTTACATAAAGACCAATGTTTGGTCTTACCGGATCTCAGTGATTCTTGTGGTAAAAATGTGGCTATATATGCTTCGAGAATAAGAGCGAAGGATAAAGAACAATATATTATTCTGCAACTTAAATATTGGGGACGTTTTTTGTTAGGTGATAGAATCTTTGAATGGTGTAAAAGTAAATTGCTTTATAAATGATGAAGCAAATAGCCGCAATAGTTATTACATATTATTACATTGGAAGTATGTTTTATGTGATAATATCAGGGAATACGTCGGATTGTATAGGTTCTTTCTAATAAATTGGATTTTTTATTAAGATATGAGTTATATGAAACATGCCTATTTAATTCTTGCCCATCATAATCCTGTGGTACTTCAGCATTTAATTGCTGCTTTAGATGATCTACGAAATGATATTTATGTCCACATAGATAGAAAAGCAAGTTTTGACGGCTCTGAATTGCAGACATTATATAGTAATCTGTTTGTTATAGAAAACCGAATAGATGCGCGATGGGGCGATTTTAGTCTTGTTGAGGCTGAAATGCTGTTATTTGAGAGGGCTGCCAAGAATGAAAACTACGCATATTATCATTTACTGTCTGGAGTTGATATGCCTATTAAAACTCAAGACTATATACATGAATGTTGTAATAGAAATCAGGGAGTAGAATTTGTTGGATTCTCACAAAATGCTTCTCCAAAAGAGTTAAAGTGGAGAAGTCAGCATTACTTTCTTTTTTCAAAAGATTTTTGTTCTAAAAATATATGGAAAAGAGGCATACGTATGCTTTATGTATGGTTACAAAATCTTATAAGTCACAAGCGTTCTTCATGGGAAATAAAGAAAGGTTCTCAATGGTGCAGTATAACACATGACTTTGTAGTATTTTTATTATCCCATAAGGATATAATTAGAAAAGATTTTAGTGCTACTTATTGCCCGGATGAGATGGTAATCCAAACATTATGTTGGAATTCTGAATTTAGAAATAGGGCTTATTCGTTATCTAATGAATTTGTTGGATGTAAGCGATATATAAAGTGGAAAGATGGAGCATTACTTCCAATTATAAAAAACGATATAGACGATATGCTTCTGTCTGATAAATGGTTTGCACGTAAATTTGAAAATTGTGACTTTTTGTTTGAAGAATTGATGTCCTTTCTTCATAAAAAAGGCTGTTAAAGTTATGAAGGTTTCAGTTATTATTCCAATTTATAATGTAAGACAGTATATTCAACGTTGTGCTTGTTCTTTGTTTGAACAAACATTGTCTGATATAGAGTATATTTTTATTGATGATTCTACTCCGGATGATAGTATTGAGATTCTTTATGATGTCATAACGAAATATCCGAAACGCAGCAGTCAAGTAACAATTGTACATCATACAGAAAACAAAGGTCTTCCGGCTGCACGTAATAGCGGGTTAGAGATAGCCACAGGTGAATATATTTTTCATTGTGATAGTGATGATTTTGTAGAAAAGGACATGCTTGAAATCATGTATATGGAAGCAAAAAAGCAAGATGCAGATATTGTTTGGTGTGATTATTTTCTTTCGTATGTGCAAAATGAACGTTATATGAAGCAGCCCGATTTTGTTTCTGCAAGCGAGGCTTTGGATAGTATTCTTTGTGGAGAAATGAAATATAATGTATGGAATAAATTAGTACGACATTCTTTATATACAAATAATCAAATCTTTTTTCCGGATGGGTATGGAATGGGAGAAGATATGACCATGATTCACCTTTTTGCTTGCGCCAATGTGGTTGCATATGTTTCACGGGCTTTTTATCATTATGTGAAAGTAAATGATTCTTCATTCTGCCAAACATATTCAGAAAAGCATTTGATGGATTTGAAATATAATACAGAACGTACAATGTCTTTTTTACGCAAAAAATTTGGGAGCGGCAAGGAGCTGCAAATAGCTTTCTTTTTGTTGGACGTGAAATACCCTTTTCTGATAAGTGATAAAAGGAATGATTATAATATATGGAGAGAATGGCATTCAGAGGCTAACAAATATATAGGTTTGAATAAAAGGAGTTCAAAACGTGCATTGTTGATACAACGGTTAGCCTATTTAGAACAATATTGGTTGATTCGTCTTTATTATAAATTTGTGTATAGGTTGATTTATCCTTTGATTTACAAATAACCATAAACCATAGATTAGTAGTATGACTAAATTTATTGCAATCATATTTACTGTTTGCATAACAAGCTTCTATTATTTCCCTGTTTCCTTTACTTTTCTTCCGTCTGTTAATCTGAAAACACTGTTGGCTGTGATAGGAATCGGGGTGTTGGGTATTGACATGACTCGAAATAGAAACGCTTTATTAAATAGAGGTTTTCTATATTTGATGGTATTGGCATTATTGGTTTCATTGAGCAGCTTTTTTGCAGTTGTATATAATAATACTTTAGATTATACATATGTTACCTATGTTATATCAATGTTTATTTGGTTAAGTGCGGCTTATGTTGTTATTCTTTTGATACAAAAGGTTCATGGAAAATTGTCTGTTATTTTAGTCTGCAATTATTTAATTGTTGTGTGTAGCCTGCAATGTATAATTGCATTGATGGTGGATTTATGTAAGCCTGTCAAAATATGGGTGGATACTTGGTTTAATAGTGGTAGTGAATGGCTTGATTCTGTGAACCGAATGTATGGTATTGGGGCTATGCTGGACGTTGCAGGCATTCGATTTTCCGCAGTACTGATTATGATTGCATACATTATTACTCATATAGATAACAGCAGGCTTAAACGGTTTCTTCCGTGGTATATAGTTGCTTTTATTATTATTACTGTAATAGGAAATATGATGGCGCGAACAACATCTGTCGGAGCGATTATTGGAGTCGTGTATATTGTTTATAAAACCGATATTTATAAATTCCGCTTTTCTATTGCAACGAAAAAAATGTGGATATGGATTATTGCTTTGCTAACCGTTACTCTATTGATTGTGATATATTTCTATCAGACGAATAATGCTTTTTATACAGATATACGTTTTGCGTTTGAGGGCTTTTTCTCTTTGGTAGAGAAAGGACGATGGGAAGTAGACTCAAATGAGGTATTAAAAGGAATGATTGTTTTTCCTGAGACATTGAAAACTTGGTTTATTGGAGATGGGTATATGCTAAATCCAAGAGATATTAATCCATATTACATTGGTTCTTTTTATTATGGCTATTATAAGGGGACGGATATAGGTTATCTTCGTTTTATCTTCTATTTCGGCATTGTGGGTTTATTACTATTTATGTATCTGATATACATGATAGCGAAAATATGTATGCATAAGTTTCAAACGCAGAAAATGCTGTTCTTCTTGTTGTTGATGTTGAATTATATTGTTTGGCTAAAAGTCTCTACAGATATTTTTAGCGTATTTGCTCTTTTCTTTTTAGTCGATGAATTGGAAAATGCAAAATACAATGAGAATATATTATTGCAATAATGAGAATAGTATATTGCATAGCAGGCACTTACAACTCCGGAGGAATGGAGCGTGTATTGGCAAATAAAGCCAATTATTTGGTCAGACATGGATACGATGTGTCTATTGTAACCACCGACCAATGTGGTCGTCCGCCTTTCTTTGAACTGGACGAGCGTGTGCGTTGCTATGATTTGAACATAGGATATGAGGATAATAATGGAAAGTCGTTTGCCAATAAACTGATACATTATCCGCTTAAACAGTGGAGACACAAAAGACGGCTGTCTGCTTTATTGAGCAGGTTGAAGGCGGATGTGGTCATCTCCATGTTCTGCAATGACGTGTCCTTTATTACCCGGATAAATGATGGTAGCCGCAAACTGCTGGAGATACATTTCTCCCGGTTCAAACGTTTGCAATACGGGCGAAAAGGATTTTGGCGATGGGCTGACTCATATCGTTACTACCAAGAAGCAGCCCTTGTCAGAAAATTCAGTCGCTTTGTAGTGCTGACAGACGAAGATAAGGTGTATTGGGGAGATATGGACAATATCAGGGTCATTCCCAATCCGTTGTCGTTCACGTTGCCGTCCCCTGCTGTCTTGACAGGCAAGAAAGTAATAGCGATAGGGCGATATTCTTATCAGAAAGGATTCGACAGCCTGATTGCGGCTTGGCGGAAAGTGTGTGACTGCATTTCCGGATGGACTTTGCATATTATCGGGGATGGTGAGTTGAGGGAGACTCTGCAACAGCAAATAGAAACTCTATGTTTGGAAAACGAGGTGTTTTTGGAGAAACCGACGACAGATATGCTTTCGGTATATCAGAATGGCGCATTGTTCGTGATGTCTTCCCGCTATGAAGGGCTTCCTATGGTATTGCTTGAGGCTCAGGCAGCCGGTCTGCCCATTGTTAGTTTTGCCTGCAAGTGTGGTCCGAAAGATGTGATTACAGACGGAGTGGACGGTTTGTTGGTGGAAGATGGAAACATTGACGCTTTGGCGGAAGCCTTGTTGCACATGATGCGGGATGAGGATTTACGCCGAAAGATGGGGCAGGCCGCTTATGAACATTCAAAACGATATGACGAGTCTGTTGTGATGAAGAAATGGACTGATTTGTTTGCTGAGATTGTTGCGTCATGATGACAGAGCGTAAAACAATAGTTGTATCGGCTGTGAACCTGCGCAAGGGAGGAACGTTAACGATTCTCCGGGATTGTCTGCGTCATTTGTCCTCAATGGCAGGTGAATACAGGATTGTGGCTTTGGTGCATAAACGTGAACTTTGTGATTTTCCGGGCATAGAATATATTGAGATGCCGGATGTAATCAAGAGTTGGGTAAGACGTCTGTGGTGTGAGTATGTGACGATGTATAAAGTATCCGAGCGTCTGCATCCTGTCTATTTGTGGCTTTCGTTGCATGATACCACCCCGAGGGTGAAAGCCGACATTCAGGCAGTGTATTGTCAGACCTCATTCCCTTTTTACCGATGGTCATACAGGGACTTCATGATGGACTATAAGATTCCGCTATTTGCCATGCTGACCAAGTATGCGTATAAAATAAACATCCGTCGAAACAAATATGTCATAGTTCAGGCGGAATGGTTGAAAGAAGGGCTGGGTAAGATGCTGGGAGTGTCCGCCGACAAGTTTCTTGTAGCTCCTCCTCAGAAAAAACTTGGAGGCAACGTGGATGAAGAGCGAAGAGAATGCCATTTTTTTCCCGGATATACATTCCTGTATGCGGCAACTCCAGATTGTCATAAGAATTTTGAGACTCTGTGCCGCGCTGCCGCTCTTCTGGAAAAAGATTTGGGACAAGATAAATTTAGAGTGATTCTTACAATCAGCGGCACGGAGAATAAATATGCCGGGTGGCTGTATAAAAAATGGGGAAACTGTCCATCGATTGATTTTACGGGATTTATGTCAAAGAAAAAATTATATACTTATTATCAAATGTGTAATTGTCTGGTTTTTCCGTCTAAAGTAGAGACATGGGGATTGCCAGTTTCTGAGTTTATGGTGTTTGAGAAACCTATGTTGTTGGCTGATTTGCCTTATGCGCACGAAACCTCTGTCAATAGTCGTCGGACAGCTTTCTTTTCTCCTTCATCGCCTGAAAATCTGAAAGAACTGATGAAGAGACTTATTACAGGGGATGCTTCTTTTTTGAGTGAGGTAAAGTGTAAGGGGAGAAGAGGAACCTATATGCTGTATTCATGGGGCGACTTATTCAATGCGCTGTTGAAGGGATAACTGGAAATAAAATCGGTGATATGAAAGTTCTTCAGTTGGGAAAATTCTATCCTATAGAAGGTGGAGTGGAGAAAGTGATGTATGACTTGATGACCGGACTGTCGCAATGCGGGATGACATGCGACATGGTGTGTGCGTCGGACATATATGGTAGTAAGATAATGTCGGTCAATGAACATGCGCGTCTTGTCATTTGCAAGGCACTGGTGAAAAAGGCGGCGACAATGATTTCGCCCGAAATGATTCGGTGTTTGCGGAAGGTATGCCATGAGTATGACATTGTGCATGTACACCATCCTGACCCGATGGCATGTCTTGCCCTTTTCTGTTCCGGATATAAAGGCAAGGTTGTGGTACATTGGCATAGCGATATTTGCAAGCAAAAGGCCTTGTTGAGATTCTACATTCCCTTGCAGAAGTGGCTGCTGCGTCGTGCCGATGTGATTGTAGGCACAACTCCAGTCTATTTGGAGGAGTCGCCGTTTCTGCGCGGATTCTCCCGAAAGTTCATTTGTTTGCCTATCGGTATCGACACGATGGTGCCTGTTCAGAAACAGGTGGCGGAAATAAGAAAAACATTTGAGGGGAAGAAAATAGTCTTCTCACTGGGACGGCTTGTAGCATATAAGGGGTATTCGTATCTGGTGGATGCCGCCTGCTATTTAGGTGACGATTATGTGATATTGATTGGAGGCACAGGCCGTTTGAGAGTCAGGCTTCAGGAACAGATAGACAGTCTCAATCTGAATGCCAGAGTCAGGCTTCTCGACTTCATTCCCGATGATTTGCTTCCCGCCTATTATGAGGCTTGTGATTTGTTCTGTCTCAGCTCTGTGCAGAAGACGGAGGCTTTCGGCATTGTACAGATTGAGGCGATGTCGTTTGGCAAGCCGGTTGTGGCAACCACCATTCCGCACTCCGGAGTTTCGTGGGTGAATAAGCATGGAGTGTCCGGCTTGAATGTCCGGCCGAAAGATGCCCGGGCGATTGCTGAGGCTATAATGACAATCACGAATGATGAGACAATTTACCGGACATATTCACGGAACGCAAAGGAACGATACAAAAGGATGTTCACTAAAGACGCTATGGTAGGCAAATGCCGGAAGATATATGAGAATTTATTGGATAACTAATTGTTGAAATGTTGGAACTTATGGAATGTTATAAAGAGAATGGCAATATGTCGGCTGTATCGCTTGCCGTAAAACGTATGATGGATGTTATGATAGCTCTTGTCGGGCTGATAGTGTTTTCTCCGGTATTTCTGGTGATATACGTTGCCGTGAAGTGTGAGGATGGCGGAAAGGTCTTTTTCTCGCAAGAGCGTATCGGACTCAATGGAAAGCCTTTCCATATCTACAAGTTCCGTTCTATGATAACCACGGCGGAGGACGAGGGTGTGCCGATGTTGTGCAAGGAACATGATGACAGGCTGACACGCACCGGACGTTTTCTGCGTGAGCATCATCTTGACGAGCTTCCACAGCTTTGGAATGTGTTGTGCGGCGACATGTCGTTTGTGGGCTACCGTCCGGAGCGCAAGTATTTCATTGACCAGATTATGGAGATAAATCCCGATTACGCAAAGCTCTATGCCCTTCGTCCGGGAGTGTTCTCCTTTGCCACCCTGTATAACGGATACACGGATACGATGGATAAGATGTTGGAGCGTCTGAGACTTGACCTCGATTATATGAGAAACCGCTCATTGTGGCTCGATGTGAAGATTGTCTTTCTCACGGTGTCCGCCATATTCACGGGCAAGAAGTTTTGAGACAGGATATACCGGAAAGGCTTTTGCCGTCTCAAAAAGACTATTCTGATTTTATTTGAAAACAATTCGGGCAAAAGGCAATGGAAAGTCAGCTCATTCCTGTTGTATTCTGTAAACCGCACTGTGGTTTTGATAATTTTGCGCGCTGTTCATACATTCAAACTATGCCCGATAGATGTTTCGAGTGGGCTTAGAAACTGTTTCCTAAAGCAATAATACAAACACATTATATAAATGAAATTGAATCCTAATCATAAATTGAGACAAATCGGCAACAGATTCGTCATTGTCGATGCGTGTACGGGACATGCCAACATGACTAACGTGTTCTATATGAACCACACTGCCGCCATGCTGTGGCGGAAGGCAGAAAATACGGAGTTCACTCCCGAACAGCTTGTGGAATGGTTGTGTGAGGACTATGAAGTGGATGCCGGAAGAGCCAAAGCGGATGTGACATGTCTGTTGGACAGTTGGCGACAATTTGGACTGATGCTTGCCGATGAGTGAGGTGCTGCCTGATAAGGTGCGGTCTGCTTTCCTTAGTTTGGTGAGGGCAGGCTTGTGGGAGAGGGATGTGGACGATTTGTCTGCCTTTCCGTTGTCTGCCGAAAAATGGAAGGCTGTGTTTGCAGCGTCTGTCCTGCAAACGGTGACAGGCATTGCATACCGAGGGCTTCATCATATTCCTGATAATTGTTTGCCGCCATTGGACTTGATGTGCCGATGGGCGGCAGCGGCGGAACGCGTAGAGCGCAACAACCGGCTGATGAATGGCACACTTGCTGAATTGACAGGCTTGTTCAACAAGCACGGTATTTGGGCCGTGCTTCAGAAAGGACAGGGCATAGCCGGAATGTATGAGTATCCCTTGTTGCGCGAGTGTGGGGATATAGATCTGTTCTTTCCCGAAAAAAGCGATTTCAATCTTGCCTGTGACATTGTCGGAGAAAGTGGCTCGACTGTCAAACGCGCGTCCGACCATGCGTGTCATTACCGTTGGAACGGAATAAGTGTGGAGCATCATCTTACCTTGTTCGATATGTACAATCCTTTCATGCAGGGCTTTCTTTCCAATTTGATAGAGCGGAAAGGTTTTACGGCTGTTGAGATTCCGACAGAAGACGGTTTCGTATCAGTTTCGGTTGCCTCTCCGGTGTTGACACTCTTTATGCTTAGCACACATATCCTCAAACATACATTGGGAGCAGGTGTCGGGCTGCGTCAGTTTTGCGATATGGCGCGTGCCTGTCATTGTCTGCATGACCTTGTGGACGGCGATGAGCTGAGGAACGTCTTTCAGAAGACCGGATTGTACAAATGGAATAACCTGCTTCTGGCTTTTCTGACTGAACATTTGGCTCTTGACAGTGCTGCGTTACTCTATGAGTGCCGCCCTGACAAAAATACCGGCAAATTGCTGTCATTTGTTCTTCAAACAGGCAATTTCGGTTCTGAGGGCTATAAACATTCCAATGTAGGGGATGCGGCATGGAGACACAAGATGGACACAATGTGCTCGTTCTTCCGGCATGGGACATTCCCTATGCGGTATGCCGCCTCCGAGAGCTTTTGGATTTTCAGTAAACTACTGCTTGGACAAATAAAATGAACAAAACAGATCATTATCGTATAGCGGATTTCGTATTCAGGATAAGTTCAGGCGAGGACATACACATACACAATCTGCTGCCTTCTTTTTCCTCTTTTGAGTGTGGTTGCGTACCGGATGACGACTGCTTGTTTTGTTGCCGCATATCGCATGGCGCGTTTGACGGTCTGCCGTCTTCCTTCCGTCTGATAGAGGAATCCTCCAACAACATGAACTTTATCCGGTTGTGGAAGCATACAGACGGGTATGTGGTAGAGTCGTCACTGCTGACAGACGATGAGAGCAGGCTTTATATGTATGCCGACTCATATTGTTCTGACATACATATTGTGATTGTCGGAACAGGCATTTGTTCCGGCATTGCGCTGGGAAACCTGCTCCGTATAGCTTATTCGCAGGCAATTATCCGGCATGGAGCCGTGTCGCTCCATGCCTCTACCGTGTGTCTTGACGGAAAGGCATATATCTTTATGGGAAAAAGCGGCACCGGAAAAAGTACGCATTCCCGTTTGTGGCAGAGATGTTTTGATAGCTGTGAGTTGCTGAACGATGACAATCCGGTTGTCAGAATGGAAAATGGAATCGCAGTGGTCTATGGCACTCCGTGGAGCGGAAAGACGGCATGTTATAAGAACAAATCGTGCGCAGTCGGAGGGTTTGTGCGTATCCGGCAGAATGTCGGAAACCGCTTCATTCCCTGTGAGGGAGTGACGGCTTTTGCAGCACTGCTTCCGGGCTGTGTGGTCATAAAAGAAGATGGTGGGGCTTATGACGCGATGTGTGATACGCTGACAGGAATCGCTACAACTGTAAGAGTAGGCATATTGGAATGTCTGCCCGATGAGGCGGCAGCCGAACTATGCAGGAAAAGCCTCGACATGTCTCGGGCAGGTGAGTAATAAGGAAATAAATAAAGAAATAAGAATATGAGAAAACGTGTGGCTTTTATAAGCCTGTTGGCAGTGATGATGTTGTCATCCTGCTCATCACAAAAGAAGTTTGTCTATCTGGCAGACATGAAAGTGGGAGAGGGGTATCCCTTCGACACAAGGCATGAGGCGGTGGTGCATCGCGATGACCGTTTGTCTATTACTGTCAGTTGCAAAAGTCCTGAGCTGGCATTGCCTTTCAATATGGCAGGCGGACTGTTTCAGATGTCCTCGGACGGGAATGTGAATGCCGTTTCTACAGAGGCAGCCGTGTCGAAGGAGAAAGGCTATCGTGTGGATTCTGATGGAAATATCGAGTTTCCTATTCTCGGTACATTGCATGTGGAGGGTATGACTGTCAGTGACCTGACGGAGATGATAAAGAAAAAAATTGTCGATGGCAATTACATTAAGGAGCCGCTGGTATCCATAGAGTTCCTTAATTTCAAGTACACTGTGCTCGGGGCTGTGGGCAGCAATGGCACCTACACCGTCAATGGCGATCGCATTACGCTTCTTGAGGCTATTGCCAATGCGAGAGATCTCAGTGTGAACGCACGGATTGACCGAGTGGCAGTGATACGCGAGGTGGGCGATGAGCGTGTGATGTTCATGCACGACTTGCACAGCAAGGATATTTTCGACTCTCCGTGCTTCTATCTGCAACAGAACGACATTGTGTATGTGGAACCGAAGTACAAGAAGCGTGATGCTGTGGATAATGTGGTAAGGTATTCAAGTATCTTTATGGGACTGGTGAGCCTTGCCACTACTATTTATTGGATTGTGAAATAAGAACGTAACATTTATGCAAGCAAACAGGTCGTTGTCGGAGAAAAAAGATCAGGGAGTCAACATTATAGACCTTTTGATGTATCTCGCCTCAAAATGGAAATGGTTTTTGCTGTCGGTCGTGATTTGCGTCGGGGTGGCATACCTGAAGTACGCACTTTCTCCTTTTATATATTATCGCAAGGCCACTGTCATTATTAAAGACCCGTCGAACAAGAACTATTCATCGGGACTCGACAGGTATGACAACCTTATCAATAAGGTGAATGTGTCGAATGAAATCCTGCAATTCCGTTCCAAGAAACTGATGAGGGAAACGGTGCAGCGGCTTCATGCGGACGTGAGTTACCGCCAGAAAATAAAACTGCGCCATCTGGAGCTGTACTCGCTCTCGCCGGTGACAGTGACATTTCTTGATGCCACTCCGGGAAGCTATATCTCACTGTCCGTCACACCGAGAGACAAGAACTCGTTTGTGTTGTCGGTGACTGGTGACAAGAAAGGCGGCAGCAAGAAAATTGCGCATCTGAACGATACGATACGTTTCAACGGACACCGCATATTGGTAACTCCCACCAACAGTTATGACAAGTCATGGTTTGGGACAACCATTGATGTGTACAAATTGCCTGTCGAGGCTGTCATCGGACAGTTCCTTGCCAATTTCGGCATCAGGCAGGAGCAGGGTGAGTCGTCCATTCTCACACTCTCGCTTAAGGACTCGTCGCCTCGCCGGGCAGAGGACATTCTCAATATGCTTATTGCCGTATATAATGAGGAGGCTGTCAATGACAAGAACCAGATTTCTATCAATACGGCAGAGTTCATCAACGAGCGACTTGTCATTATTGAGAAGGAACTGGGCGGAGTGGAGTCGGAACTGGAGACATTCAAGAAGTCCAATCAGGTGATTGACCTCGGTTCTTCTGCCGGAATGGATATGAGCGAGAGCCGCCGCTATAATGCCGATGTTATGGAAATGGAGACTCAGATAAGGCTTGCCAGTTTCATCAAGAACTATCTGACCAATCCTGCAAACGACACGGAGCTGATTCCTGCAAACACGGGCATTAGCGACAGCAATGTGGAGAGCCTCATCAGCCAGTATAACCATATAAAGTTGCGCCGTGACAAACTTGTTGATGACAGCAGTGACAGCAACCCTGTGGTGGAGGAACTTAACAACTCGCTCACTGCCATGAAGCAGAGTATGATACGGGCGGTAGACAATGTCATTGTGACCCTTAACGTAAGGCGGAACGACGCGCTGAGCAGAGAGCGCATGGCGCAGAGCCGTGTGGTGTCAATTCCTACAAAAGAACGGCAGATGTTGTCCATTGAGCGACAGCAGAAGATAAAGGAGTCGCTCTATATGTTCTTGCTCAACAAGCGTGAGGAGAATGCGCTTTCACAGGCTATGGCTGACAACAATGCGCGTGTCATTGACGGGGCAGAGGGCAGTTCGGCACCAATCTCTCCAGAGCGCAACCGCATTCTTCTGCTTGGATTTGCTATTGGAGTGGCAATTCCGGGAGTCATCTTCCTGTTGCTGCTTTTTATCGACACTAAGGTGCATAGCCGCAGAGAGCTGGAGGAGGCAATCACGCTGCCGTTTCTCGGGGAGATTCCTGTCGATAAGGACATGATGAAGCAAAAGAAGAAGACTGTCATACATAAGAGTGGGGATGACATGCTGTCGGAGGCATTCAGAATCTTGCGTACCAACATGGAATTTATGATGAAAAACAAAGACTTGAAAGTCATCACTTTCACTTCTTTCAGCGAGGGAGCAGGAAAGACATTCATCTCCCGGAATCTTGCCATGAGCCTTATGTTTGCCAATAAGCGGGTTGTGTTGCTCGACCTCGACATCCGAAAGGGTACACTCTCGGGACATATCCGCAAGAGAAGAATGGGTGTGACAAACTATCTGGCAGATACCAGCATTACAGTCGATGACATCATACAGCAGGATGAGCATTGTGACAATATCAGCATTGTCACTGCTGGTGCTGTGGCTCCCAACCCTGCCGAGTTGCTGATGGACAACCGACTGGATGAACTGGTGGCGGAGCTGAAAGAAAGGTTTGATTATATTATTGCCGATAATGTACCGGTGGGAATCATTGCCGATGCCGCTATTGTGAACCGTATTGCTGACATCACGATATTTGTCATACGTGCCGGAAAGCTCGACCGCCGGCAATTGCCCGACATTGAGAGCCTGTATCAGGAGAAAAAGCTCACAAATATGGCTGTGGTGTTGAATGGCATCGACCCGCATAAGCGCGGCTACGGTTACGGATATGGCTACGGTTATGGCTATGGACATTACGGCTACGGTTACGGAAAGGGCAAGAAGAAAAAGAAACGAAGTTTTTTTAGACTTGGCAGATAAGTAAGCAGGCATGTACACTTGCTCACTTGTCTTTCATTTTCCCTCTACAAGAATACATAAAGAAGTTCAATTAAACATGTATTTCCCCTGTTCTTGGCGAAGAACTATTTTGGGGAGGTCATCAATCGCATAGAACTTCGGAAAATAAACGGTTTGCGAAAATAGTTTATTTTTTTTTTTTTTTTTTTGTCAATCAGGATGTTATATGTGTGCTCAGGGAAAATAAAGTGGAAAATGTAATTACAAACAAATAAAAAGAATGATTATGGAAAGAAAAGTGTATGAAACACCATTTACAAAGAAAATGGAAGTTGAGCTGGAAGGCAATTTCTGCTCATCGAATGAACCGGCAACGATAGAAAAGAATAGTGTCATCGAGGTCGAGAGCTATTCGTCTTTTTCTACAGAAGAGAAACTTGAAATAAATAATGATATAACGTTTGAATAGGGAGTTTTTATGAGATTATTTAAGTACGTATGTATTGCCCTTGTTGCCGCATTGGCTTTGTCATGTAGTGACGAAGACCCTATAAATGTGGGCAAGGTGAAAGAAGGGCTGTCAGCACGGATGAGCCTGTCTGTGAATATTCCGATTACGGAAAAAGTGGAGGTTACCCGTGGTATCAACGACTATGAGAGTGAGATAAACGAACTGGTCATTGTGATGTTTGAGACTACAAGTCACCGTAAGGAAGTCATTGACCTGACTGGGAAACTGCAATTGCAACTTGGAACAGTGAATAATATTGGAGGTCGAGAATATGCTTTGGCTGATGACGTAAAGACTACGAGCGGTACTTACAACGCATATGCAATTGCTAATTATAGCAGTCCTTATTGCGGGCTGACACTTGACGAACTAACAGGGAGTATGTCGGAAGAAGAATTGCAAGGAGCTTTGTCAAAGAACCTCGGAAAAGTCCATACATTAAATGGATATGAGCGTCTGCCTATGTCGCAGATTATAACTGATTTGACTATCTACTCAGATGAGGAGGTTGCGAACTCAAATGATAAACTTATAAACAAATTGGATTTGACTTTGACACGTATTATCGCTCACATTGAATTCGAGTTCAAGAATGGAGATGGCAAGGGTGTGACTTTCAATCCATACGAATACACTGTGTATAATCTGCCTGACGGTGCCAATCTTTTTACTAAGGACAACAATGAGTTGGGCGAATCAGCAGTTACTTACTTCAATACGGATATATGTTCTACTGGTGGCAGCAGTTTTGATTTCTTCATGCTGGAGAATGTGCAGACAAACCTTCAGGGAGAGGTGTCGTCTTATAATGACCGTGACAAATGGAATGATTTTGATGGGACAATGAAGAATTTCACCAATGCGCCGAAGAACAGCACATACGTGGTGGTAAAGGGTACTTATTATGGTGATGTAACTGGGGATGCAGCGAAATCATATATTGGTGAGTGTACTTATACGATTCATTTAGGCGATTTCTCAGAAACAGGAAGTATGGGTAACTTTAATGTAAACCGTAATGAGTTCCATAAATATACGGTGACAATAAATGGCGCAAGTTCTATCACCCAAGAGGCTTATGGCTCAGTGGAAGTGGAGGTTGATGGAGGAATAGCTCCCGGTGCGGAAGGATTGTTGCGACAGAACTCCAATACTTTCATTTTGGATGCCCACTACGAGAGAGTACGAATTGCCATAGAAAGTGAGAAATATGGGAGTTTGAAGGAGGGTACGGTTTATTCAAACGAAAATCCATCACACCGGATATTGATCAATACACCTAAAACTGACAGAGAAAACAAGATAATAGAGCTGACGTTGAATGGTGGCAAGTATGAGGCTGAAGATAAAGATGCCGATATTGATTGGATTAAATTCATGAAACCAATAGATATTGATACAGTGCCTTCTTTTGATGAAACCCAAGCGGGAAATATATTGGATTTCTTGTCTGATGTGGACAAATATTGTTTGCAAGACGGCAGTACTTATTACACATACGCATATGTGGATGAGTATTTCTATGAAGACATACATCCGAAAAGGTTTGTGAATGTCATGAACCGTACATTCATTCTTGACCCGTCTGAGATGAAAGAAAGTCCGGATAAACAATCTGTCGTATATGAGGGTACTATTTTTGAAATATCCCAGCGTTCAATCAAGTCTTCTTTTGACATGGAGACGATAGGCTCGGAAGACCAGCCGTATGGTATTGAGACATGGAATGAAACCGGAGGATTGGAATGGGTTAAAGAGTCAGGAGAAAAATTGGTGGAGCCGGAAGAGGAGTTATCCTCAGACTATGGCTTGATGAATACGAAAGCATTGGTAAAAGCTAATGGCATTGGCTTTGATGAAAATGTGTGGTCATATATTGGGTATAGATATGTGGTGAATGACAACTCGAAAGCCAGACATCGTTGGTATGATGAGTCCCACTACAAAGATTATTTAAATAATAAGGATAAATATAAAGATGACATTCACGAAAATATTAATAATAATATTAAAAGTCCGTTGACCGCAGTATTGGCACGAAACAGGATAAAAGTGAATGCTGATGGCAGTATTGATGAAAATAGCATAAAATGGTATCTGCCTGCTATTAGTCAGTATTTGATTGTTTGGTTAGGACAAAATCAGTTGCAGGAAGATACACGTCTGATGGATGTGACAAAGTTGACGGAAATGAAAGGCGATGAAATGGACCGTTCTCAGCATTACCTAACGAGTTCTGCATCCACGCGACGGTTATATTGGCAAGATCAAGGCTCCTGTTGGAGTGTAATTGCTGCATGGAATGCTATAGGAAATAATAACGGACTAAATATAAATAAGATTCGTTGCATGAGAAACTTGAGAAATGACTATATGGATAAGAATTTCCCAAGTAAAACAGGGGTGACGAAAGATTCTCCTGTTAAGTTCCCTGTTATACGGACTGGAAGAGTCTTTGAGTTGGACAATATAGCCAATGCGCGTTCTACATCTATGATGGGAGGTTATGGCGCTCATACAGAACGTGAACCTGAGAATTATTTGTATAGGAAGTTTGAAGTGGCAGATCCTGCAAAAGGCAAATTTACAGATGTTACTAAAGTAACAGAGAAAGATAACTATATCTGTTGTGGATTTTCCCCAAGCAAAGGATGGGGCTTTTCTGATGATATTGCGGCTGAGATGAATGAGATAGCTGCATTGTATTACCAGAATGAGGATAAAAGTGATTTGGGAGAATGGCGTGTGCCTAACCAACGTGAAATGATGATTGTTGCAGTAATGGACCATGATGAAAATGATAGAATATTGCCTAAAAACACTTATCTTCCGATGGGAGAGCAATTTCATATTTATACCACAACATGGTTTACTGGTTATAGTAACACAAGTCGTTCTTATCCTTTTGTTTTTTATTCAGGAAAAATGAAAACAGAGGAAGAACCTAATCCTGCACCTGATTATAATATGAATCTAATGGCAACTCCGTATGGAAAAGGTGCTCTCCTCTTCGTACGTGACGTCAAATAATCTCATCTTTTCAAAACCTAACGATTCTTTTCATAACAACTAAAAAGATTCTACACAAATGATAAAGAACTTATTTTGTACGGCAATGCTTGCCGTAGTTGCTGCTCCACTGTTTGGGCAGACCGAAACCGAAACAGTAACCGAAAGGCCGGATAGCATCATCTATTCCGACAATAAATATAAGGTGGAGACCAATACCTTTTGGCACAACTGCTTTGTGAGTGTGGGGGGTGGCGCAAACATATTCTTCAGCGACCATAACAAGCAGCTGAAGTTCGGCAACCGGTTGTCGCCTGCGTTCGATGTGGCTGTGGGCAAATGGTTCACTCCCGGCATCGGTGTGAGGGTGATGTACAGCGGGCTCTCCGCTAAGGGTGCCACTCAGAACGGGGCGCACTCCAAAGGTGAGCCGATTGGCGACAAGCCGTGGAACGGCTATTGGCTGGAAAAATCGAAGTTCGACTTTTTCAATCTCCATGCTGATGTGCTGTTCAACTTCTCCAACCTGCTTTTGGGGTATAAGGAAGACCGCCTGTGGAATTGCAGCCCTTACCTCGGCTTGGGATGGGGACGCGTATGGGACGCGCCCCAGTCGAAGGAGGTGACAGCCAATATCGGTATCATGAACGCCTTCTGCATATCGTCCGCGCTTGACATCAACCTTGATGTGCGCGGCATGTATGTCAATGACCGTTTTGATGGTGAGGAAGGCGGACGAAGCGGTGACGGTCTGCTGTCTGTGACTGTGGGACTGACCTATAAGTTCAAGCAGCGCGGATGGGACCGCAGCAAGACAATTGTCCATTATGACGAGACTGAGCTGAACATGTTGCGTCAGGCTTTGAACGATATGGACACGAAGAACAAAATGCTGATCGACTCTCTGCGGAGTGTCAAGACCGACCATACGGAGACTGTCATCAAGAAGATTGCGGCAGGCAACCTTGTGGTGTTCAAGATTGGACGGACAGAACTGTCGAACGAGGCGCGCGCCAACCTCGGCATGTTGGCTGAGATTATCAAGCAGGCAGACCCGGAGGTTGTATATACAGTCACCGGATATGCCGATGCCGGCACAGGAAACAATAAGATTAATGAGCGTCTGAGTATTGACCGTGCGCAGGTGGTGTATGACTGCCTGACAAAGGAGTTCGGTGTGAATCCCGCACAACTTAAAGTCGACCATAAGGGTGGTGTTGGCAATATGTTCTACAACGACCCTCGTCTGAGCCGTGCCGTTATCACGCGCAGCGAGTAAAATCCTCTTTCTTTTCCGAATACAGTTCACTTAGGAATGCCTCTTCTGAACAAGGCATTCCTAAGTGTTGAATGACAGAGGCTGTACACTGTCTCCTTGTAAGTGGGGCGGTGTACAGCCTCTTTTGTTTGCTGTTAAGTTGGGGCTTGTGTCGATGATGATTTGCTGAGAGGTTGTGGATAGTGTTCCACTGAGTATGTCTGAGATAGAACATTTTTGGCGCAAAATAAAATGTCTGTCATTAAGATGCAAGAACCACACTATATGCAATCAGATTAATACCACAAATTTTCATTTTCTGTTTCTACATAATGATTCTTGTAGTATAAACTTATATCATTTTTCAAAACATATAAGCGCAGGATACTACGAATGTCCTGTTCTTGCTGTCCATACCACTCTTGTTTATATTCTTCATCCCTCCAAAAAAATCATACCCAATAGAAGCCGGACATGGCAGGCAATCCTTATTGTCCAAAGTATAGCCTAATGATGGCTTGTCCGGTTTTGAACTGGGGGCTTTGTTTTTGAATGTAGGTCTGGTACTTTTTTTCTGAGAGGCTTTTGCTTCAATCCGTTATTTTTGTACTGCTGAAAGTAACATTCTGAAAGATTTGAAACTTTGCTTGTTTCAATTTGTCGGCTTTATTTGCTTTGTAGCTTTACAAATAACGGCGGAACTAATATTTTTGAGTAAAAAATAACTGCATTTTTGTGAATGTTATTGCAAAATGTTATATCTTTGCAGCGAAAATAAAACAAAAAGCAATGATTCTATAAAAAATATAGATATATGGCAGCAACAATACACTTTACAAAGATGCATGGAGCCGGGAATGACTATATATATGTCTATACTCCGGATAATCCTATTGCCGCTCCTGACAAAGCCGCTGTAGATTGGAGTCGTTTTCATTTTGGTATCGGTTCCGATGGGCTTATATTGATAGGAAAATCTGAAAAGGCAGACTTTTCGATGAGGATATTCAATAATGACGGTTCAGAGGCTATGATGTGCGGAAACGGAATAAGATGTGTCGGAAAATTTGTGCGTGACCATCATTTGACATCAAAGGAAGAGATTTCGGTAGACACCTTGTCAGGGGTGAAAACGATAAAGTTGTATGTCGGTGAGAAAGGCGAAGTGGACAGGGCGCGTGTAGACATGGGTGCTCCGTTGCTTGAAAACCCTGCTCAGCTTGCTACAAAGACCGGTGGAATGTTGGCTGGTACAGTAATAGAAGACGGAATGAGTTTTGTCGGTACGTTTGTTTGTATGGGCAATCCTCATTTCGTTATTTTTGTTGATGACATCACTTCTGTCAGATTGTCGGAGATTGGCCCGAAACTGGAGATGAATGCATTGTTTCCGGAGCGTTGCAATATTGAGTTTGCCGAAGTGAAGCCTGATGGGACAATACGGATGAGAGTGTGGGAAAGAGGTTCCGGAATTACAATGGCATGTGGTACGGGTGCTTGTGCCACGGCTGTGGCGGCATGTCTGAATGGAAAGTCGGGTAGACGCAGTCGCATACAGATGGATGGCGGATGCTTGGATATAGAATGGAATGAGGCGGACGGCTGTGTCTACATGACAGGTCCTGCCACACGGGTCTTTGACGGTGTGATTGAGTTGGAAGACTGATAGTTCCGATTATACAGAATAAAAGAATAGACACAGACAAAAAATATAACGCGGCATCTTGTTGGAGAAAGCGGATGCCAAGCGATAAAACACACAGATTATGGCATTAGTAAATGAAAACTTCTTGAAACTGTCGCAGAACTATTTGTTCTCAGACATTGCGAAAAAAGTAAACGCATATAAGGTGGCTCACCCGAATGCGAAAATA
Source organism: Roseburia sp. (assembly GCA_023665185.1). Classification (GTDB taxonomy): domain Bacteria; phylum Bacteroidota; class Bacteroidia; order Bacteroidales; family Bacteroidaceae; genus RGIG8745. Next base: position 12,834 of record JAMPEL010000019.1, on the reverse strand, counting down.
ATTCGTCTTGGCATTGGTGATGTGACCCAACCGCTTGCTCCGGCTGTTATTGCCGCCATGCACAAGGCGGTAGACGAGATGTCGTGCGGATGTACATTCCGAGGGTATGGACCTGAACAAGGATATGAGTTCTTGCAGGAAGCTATTATCAAGAACGACCTTGCACCGCGCGGGATTCATGTTGAACCTTCCGAGGTATTCATCAATGATGGAGCAAAGAGCGATACCGGCAACATTGGCGACATATTGGCGAAGGACAATACAATATGTGTGACAGATCCGATTTATCCTGTGTACATCGATTCCAATGTCATGGCAGGCAGAGCTGGAGAAATGCTTGGCGGAAGGTGGTCTAATATTGTTTATATGCCATGCAATGGCGAGAATGGTTTTGTACCGGAACTTCCCAAACAGCGTGTGGACATAGTGTATTTGTGCTATCCAAACAATCCTACAGGCACAGTGATAAGCCGGGCAGAACTGAAAAAATGGGTCGATTACGCTCTTGAGAACGATACGATAATCATGTACGATGCGGCTTATGAGGCATATATACAGAATCCGGATATTCCACATTCCATTTATGAGATAAAGGGCGCAAAGAAATGTGCCATTGAATTCCACAGTTTCTCGAAGACAGCCGGATTTACCGGTGTGAGATGCGGCTACACAATTGTGCCGAAGGAACTGATGGCTGTCAAGGTTGATGGTGGAGCGGTTTCGCTTAATCAGTTGTGGAACAGACGTCAATGTACTAAATTCAACGGTACCAGTTATATCACCCAGCGCGCTGCCGAAGCCACTTATTCGGCAGAAGGAAAGAAACAAGTACGCGAAACCATTGCATACTATATGGAAAATGCGCGCATGATGCGTGAGGCTTTCGTTGAAATGGGACTAAAAACTTATGGAGGCGAGAACGCACCTTATATATGGGTCAAGACTCCGGCGGGTATGACTTCGTGGGAGTTCTTTGACAGCCTTCTTTATGAGGCGAATGTAGTGGGTACTCCTGGTGTCGGTTTTGGTCCTTCGGGCGAAGGCTATTTCCGATTCACCGCTTTCGGTCAGAAGGAAGACTGTGTGGAAGCTGTCGGCAGACTGAAGAAATGGATGTAATGTCCAGCTTTGAGAATAGAAACAATAGGTATAAAAAATAGAAATAAAATTAATTGTAATTATTATGGCTTCAAAATTAAGATTTAAGGTTGTGGATGAGGCTTTCAAAAGAAAACCAATGGAAGTAGAGACTCCGGCTGAACGTCCTTCTGAGTATTTCGGAAAGTATGTGTTCAACAAGCAGAAGATGTTCAAGTATCTTCCGGCAAAGGTTTACAGAAAGATGTGCGATGTAATTGATAATGGAGCACCTTTCGACCGCGCTATTGCAGATGCAGTGGCTGAAGGCATGAAGAAATGGGCTATGGAGTTAGGTGTGACACATTACACTCACTGGTTTCAGCCTTTGACAGACGGTACAGCAGAAAAGCATGATGGTTTTGTGGAGCATGACTGGAAAGGCGGAATGGTTGAGGAGTTTGAGGGTAAATTGCTTGTACAGCAAGAGCCTGACGCATCTTCATTCCCTAACGGTGGTATCCGTTCGACTTTTGAGGCACGCGGATATTCTGCATGGGACCCTACATCTCCGGTGTTTGTTATTGGGGATACATTGATGATTCCTACAATTTTTATTTCTTATACAGGTGAGGCTCTTGACTATAAGGCTCCTTTGAAAAAGGCTCTTTATGCTGTAGACAAGGCTGCTACGGCTGTGTGTCAGTATTTCAATCCGGAAGTCACTAAGGTAATCAGCAATCTCGGATGGGAACAGGAATATTTCCTTGTTGACGAGTCGCTGTATGCAGCACGTCCCGACCTTGTGATGACAGGACGCACGCTTATGGGGCATGATTCCGCAAAGAACCAGCAGATGGACGACCATTATTTCGGATCTATTCCTGAGAGAGTGGAGAACTTCATGAAGGATTTGGAGATTCGCGCCCTTGAATTGGGTATTCCTTGCAAGACCCGTCACAACGAGGTTGCTCCTAACCAGTTTGAGCTTGCTCCTATCTTTGAGGAAACAAATCTTGCTGTAGACCATAATATGTTGATGATGTCTCTTATGAAGAAGGTAGCGCGCAAACACGGTTTCCGTTGTCTACTCCATGAGAAACCGTTTGCCGGTATCAATGGCTCGGGCAAGCACAACAACTGGTCGCTTGCAACCAATACGGGTGTGTTGCTCCATGCTCCGGGCAAGACCCCGATGGATAATCTTCGTTTCGTCACTTTCATTGTCGAGACATTGAAGGCTGTTTATGAGCATAATGGATTGCTCAAGGCTTCCATCATATCTGCTACAAATGCTCATCGTCTTGGCGCGAATGAGGCACCTCCTGCAATTATTTCTTCTTTTCTTGGAAAGACTGTATCCGATTTGCTTGAACATGTGGAGAACTCAACTGACGATGATATTCTGACCATCGCCAGCAAGACAGCCATGAAGCTTGATATACCTTCTATTCCAGAACTGCTTATCGATAATACCGACCGCAACCGTACATCGCCATTTGCCTTTACCGGTAATAGATTTGAGTTCCGTGCAGTGGGTTCTGAGGCTAACTGTGCTTCGGCAATGCTTACTCTAAATACAGCTGTAGCAGAGGCTCTTACTACGTTCAAGCAGCGTGTTGACGCACTCATTGAGAAAGGCGAGGCTAAGGAAAGTGCGATTCTGAAAATCGTGCGTGAAGATATTAAATACATCAAGCCTATACATTTTGATGGTAATGGATACAGCGATGAGTGGAAGGAAGAGGCTGCGCGTCGTGGTTTGGACTGTGAGACAAGTTGTCCTCTCATTTACGACAACTATCTCAAACCAGAAAATGTCAAGATGTTTGAGTCGATGAAGGTCATGACTAAATTTGAATTGGAGGCACGAAATGAAATAAAGTGGGAGACTTATACAAAGAAGATTCAGATAGAGGCACGTATTTTTGGTGATTTGTGCTTGAACCATATCATTCCTGTGGTGACACGTTATCAGTCAATGCTTATAGACAATGTTCACAAGGTTATGGACATTTTCGATGCGGAAAAAGCGAAGCGGGTTTCGGCCAATAATCTTTATCTGATAGAGAAAATCTCAGAGCATGAGTCATTTATTGTCGAGAATGTGGAGAAACTCATTGAAGCACGCAAGATTGCAAACAAGATAGAGAGTGAGCGCGAGAAAGCCATTGCTTATCATGACACTGTGGCACCGATAATGGAGTCTGTTCGCTATCATATCGATAAACTGGAATTGATTGTAGACGATGAAATGTGGTCGTTGCCTAAGTATAGAGAGCTTCTCTTTATACGATAATAGCTTTGTATTTCATGATTTTATAAATAACTATTGGATTGTTTTTTTAGGAAAAACAAAGAAATTATCTATTTCTTTTGTTGGTTGTTTTTAATTTGTAAAGGGAACGCTGTGAAGCGTCCCCTTTATTTCTTTTGTCTTCCGGATTTTGGAGTGACAACAATATTATCATCACGTTACAAAAGCGCATTGTTTCTAAAACTCCTTTATATAGACATTCCTAAATGCCAAAGTCGTAAATCGGACATAAAAGAATCGGTTTTGCCAAAATCCTATATGGAGGTGACAGCTTCTGCGTATAAAAGGATTATATGAATACATCAAGTCTCCATCACTCTAAATGTCAGATGAACCGGATTTCTCTTCCCTTTTCGGGAAGCTGCCCAGCCAGCGCATTTGCCTGAGTATCCATGTCTGCCGTTTGTACATATATCGTGAAGGCGCGCCACTATTGTATTGTAGCGGATTAGGCAAGGATGCTGCAATAAGTGCGCACTGGTTACGTGTAAGTTCTTTTGCAGAACATCCGAAATGCTCTCTGGCTACTGCTTCTGCACCGTAAATTCCATCGCCCATTTCTATGGTATTCAGATAGACTTCCATGATGTGGTGTTTGTCCCATATCACTTCAATCAGTATGGTGAAGTACACCTCAAATCCTTTCCTGAGCCAGCTTGATGTTGGCCACAGAAAGACATTCTTTGCTGTTTGTTGACTGATGGTGCTTGCGCCCCTGCTGCGTTCACCTGCTTTTCTTTCCTTTATTGCTTTTTCAATTTGAGTGAAGTCAAATCCATTGTGGTTCATGAAATTTTGGTCCTCACTTGCCCATACGGCGAGTGGAAGATAGGGGGATATGGAATCGAGCGGCACCCAATGGTGTTTGAGCTTTATTTGTTCGCCGCTCTTTACTTGTTGAAAACATCTGATGAACATGAGTGGGGATACCGGAACCTGAACATATTTAAATAACACAACTGCTAAAATGGAGGAACCCAAAAAGGCAATAAGAATCCATTTGATGATATTGCTGATTTTATGTAATACTTTTCCCATCGTTAGTCGTTTTATTGCATTTGTGGAAGATTTGCGTAGATTGAATATGTATGGTAAAAGAAAGAGGGTACGGATGAAGCCCGTCTTCATCCGTACCCTTTTTAATTAGTGAAAGAACTATGTTGATAGTTTTTTACTGGAGAGTACCTGCATTTGCAGCTTCAATCATTGCTTGGCTTGCGTACAGATAAACCTCAACTCGGCGGTTCTGAGTACGTCCTGTTGCTGTGCTGTTGTCTGCAACTGGTTCTGTAGAACCCTTACCCTCTACTACTGCAATCTGGCTTGCTGCCACACCGCAAGAACGAAGGTAGCTCTCTACTGACTGGGCGCGCTTCTCAGACAACGGGTTGTTGATAGCATCCGTACCAGTATTGTCTGTATGACCGTAAATAGCAACGTCAGCATCGTTATAAGTCTTGAGAACCTTTGCAAAATCGCTAAGTGAAGTTTTTGCAGCAGCATTAAGGTCTGACTTATTGGTTGCAAAAAGGATACCGCTGTCAAAAGTAACTTTTACAGCTGAGAGACCGTTTGCGTCAGTCACACTCTCAACTTGTGCGTTCTTTACAGCCTCTGCCGCAGCCTTAGCCTTGTCCATCTTCTTTCCGATAAGGATACCGGCTGTTGTGCCAATGGCTGTTCCTGCTACAGCACCGATAACAGTTCCTTTTCCATTGCCGCCAATCAAGCGTCCTGCCAATGCGCCTATTGCAGCACCACCACCGGCACCGATAAGACCACCTTTTGTTGTGTTGCTTGCATTACATCCAGACAACAACAGAAGCGCGCTGAGGACAGCCGCATTGAATTTTAAATTCTTCATAAAATCTGTTTTTTATTAGTTATTTAATGATCATTGCCCTTTAATTTTATATGTCGTCAATAACATATAAATGAAATGATTGTTCGTTATACTTTTTCAAAACGCTGCAAATATCGTCATAATAAACGAGAAAATTACTGTTTTGATACACTTTTTCGGTATTAATACGTACTTTTGCATTGAAATTTCAAAATGTGACATTATTTATGGCAAAGGAACTTAAAGATCTTACTAAACGAAGCGTCAATTATTCTCAGTGGTATAACGAACTTGTTGTGAAAGCCGATTTGGCGGAGCAGTCGGATGTGCGTGGCTGTATGGTCATAAAACCATACGGATATGCTATATGGGAGAAGATGCAGCGGATACTTGATGATAAATTTAAGGAGACAGGTGTGCAGAATGCTTATTTCCCGCTTCTTATTCCAAAATCATTTCTTAGCCGTGAGGCGGAGCATGTAGAGGGCTTTGCAAAGGAATGTGCGGTGGTTACTCATTATCGTCTCAAGACAAACGAGACTCATGACGGTGTGGTGGTCGACCCTGCTGCCAAGTTGGAAGAGGAGCTGATTATCCGTCCTACATCTGAGACTATAATATGGAATACATACAAGAACTGGATTAAGTCATACCGCGACCTGCCTATATTGTGCAACCAATGGTGTAATGTGATGAGATGGGAAATGCGTACACGCCTTTTCCTTCGTACATCGGAGTTCCTCTGGCAGGAGGGACATACGGCACATGCCACTCGTGAAGAGGCGGAGGAGCGTGCTAAGCAGATGCTTCGCGTGTATGCCGATTTTGCGGAGAAATACATGGCTGTACCGGTTATGCAAGGTGTGAAGAGCGAGACAGAGCGTTTTGCCGGTGCGCTTGACACATACACTATCGAGGCAATGATGCAGGACGGAAAGGCTCTCCAAAGCGGAACCTCTCACTTCCTCGGACAAAATTTCGGACGTGCTTTTGATGTGCAGTTCCTCAACAAGGAAAACAAGCCTGAATATGCATGGGCTACTTCTTGGGGTGTTTCTACTCGTCTGATGGGTGCGCTGATTATGACCCACTCCGATGACAACGGTCTGGTGCTTCCTCCGGCTTTGGCTCCTATTCAGGTTGTTATAGTACCGATATGGAAAACAGACGAGCAGTTGCAACAGCTTAACGAGAAGGCTGACGCTATTTGCCGCAACCTGCGTGCGCTTGGAATAAGCGTGAAATATGACAATGCTGATAACAAACGTCCAGGATTCAAATTCGCTGATTATGAGCTGAAGGGTATTCCTGTACGTCTTGTGATTGGAGCGCGTGACCTTGAGAATGGCACCGTTGAGGTTATGCGTCGTGACACTCTTGAGAAAGAGACCATGCAACTTGCAGGTATAGAAGAATATGTAAAGACTCTTCTTGACGATATTCAGGAAAACATTTATAAGAAGGCTGTAGCTTTCCGTGACGCGCATATTTATGAATGCGATGACTATGAAGAGTTTAAGTCTAAGATAAAGGATGGCGGATTCTTCTTGTGTCATTGGGACGGTACAGCAGAGACTGAGGCAAAAATCAAGGAGGAGACTCAGGCAACGATACGTTGCGTGCCTTTTGCTTACGAACAGACTCCGGGTGTGGATATGGTCAGTGGCAAACCTTCAAAATGCCGTGTGCTCATAGCACGTTCATACTGATTGAGATTCTGAACAAGAATATTCTTATATTTATAAAAACACAGGGAATACATGAGAAAGCCTTCAACACAGTGTATTCTCTGTGTTTTTTGTGTCAAGGAAAAATACTCCATAATTTTTTGTTTATATGATGAACCCGAAAGAACAAATAGAGCAGCTTAGGGAGGAACTCCACAAGCATAATTATAACTATTATGTATTGAGCAGCCCTACAATTTCCGATTACGATTTCGACATGATGTTGAAGCAGTTGCAGGAATTGGAGACCCGTTTTCCTCAATATGCGGATGAGAACTCGCCCACACAGAGAGTCGGAAGTGATATCAACCAGTCCTTTCAGCAAGTGCCACATAAATATCCGATGCTTTCTCTTTCCAATACATACAATGCCGGAGAAGTGCGTGAGTTTTATGAACGGGTAAGAGTAGGACTTGAAGGTGAGGATTTTGAGATTTGCGCGGAGATGAAATATGATGGTCTCAGCATCTCTCTTTTATATGTGGACGGAGTGCTTACACGTGCAGTCACGCGAGGTGATGGTATACAAGGTGATGATGTTACAGCTAATGTACGGACTATAAGGAGCATTCCTCTGAAACTGCGTGAGGGTTCCGGCTATCCTCATGAGTTTGAGATTCGTGGCGAGATTCTGATGCCGTGGTCTTCTTTCGAGTCACTCAATGCTGAGAGAGAGGCAAATGGTGAGCCGTTGTTTGCCAATCCAAGAAATGCCGCCTCCGGTACATTGAAGTCGCAGAAATCTGAACTTGTCGCATCCCGCAAACTCGACGCATATCTTTATTATCTTTTGGGCGATGAGATTCCGGCAGACAGCTCACACTATGAGAATTTGCAGGAAGCCCGCAAATGGGGATTCAAAATCTCGGAAGGTTTGAAGAAATGCAATAGTATTGAGGATATTCTTGCTTTTATTGATTATTGGGACACGGAACGCAAGAACCTTCCGGTGGCAACAGATGGTATAGTGTTGAAGGTGAATTCTCTGCGCCAACAGCGTCATTTGGGATATACGGCAAAGAGTCCCCGTTGGGCAATCGCCTATAAGTTTAAGGCGGAGCGGGCTTGCACCCGGCTTAACGAGGTGACTTATCAGGTGGGACGTATGGGCACTGTCACACCTGTGGCAAATATGAATCCGGTGTTGCTGGCTGGCACAATGGTCAAACGTGCCTCACTTCACAATGCGGACATTATTGCCGAACTCGACCTCCATATCGGGGATATGGTTTATGTGGAGAAAGGTGGTGAGATAATACCTAAAGTGGTTGGTGTGGAAAAAAGTATGAGAACCGAAAACTTGAATAAGGTCCAATTCATCACCCATTGTCCAGAATGCGGCGCACCGCTTGTGCGATACGAGGGTGAGGCAGCCCATTATTGTCCGAACGATGTGCTCTGTCCTCCTCAGATTAAAGGGCGAATCGAGCATTTCATATCCCGTAAGGCAATGAATATCGACAGTCTTGGTCCTGAGACGGTGGATGAATATTATACTCGCGGACTCATACACGATATTGCTGATTTATATAAGATACAGGTGAGTGACATTTGCGGTGAGAACGGGACACGGGAGAAGTCGGCGCGGAAAATTGTGGAGAGCATCAAATCTTCCTGCGAAGTACCTTTTGAACGTGTCGTGTTTGCCATAGGCATACGTTTTGTTGGAGAGACAACAGCGAAACTTATAGCCCGCAAGTTCAAGTCGATGGACGCGCTGGCATCCGCTACCCTTGAGCAGCTTCTTGATGTGGATGGAGTAGGGACTGTGATTGCTCAAAGCGTCATACGCTATTTCGCCGATGAACGCAACATGGACATTATATCCCGTTTGCGCGAGGCCGGAGTTTGTATGCAACTTTCGGATGAGGCTGCCGCCGGTGCTACAGACCGGCTGGCGAACAAGAGTATTGTGGTAAGCGGTGTGTTCAGTCTTCATTCCCGTGATGAGTATAAGGCTCTTATCGAGAAGCATGGAGGAAAAAATGTTGGCAGCATCTCTTCCAAGACTTCTTTTGTCTTGGCGGGTGAGAACATGGGACCTGCCAAGTTGGAAAAAGCAAAAAAACTCGGGATTGAGATTCTTACCGAAGAAGAATTCTTGAGTTTGATAGAATGATAGATACGAATTTGTCGTTCTCCCTTTGAATAAGGTGGCGGAATATATACCGATGAGAAGTATATCTTCCGCCACATCTTTTTTATCCTGCCTGCGTGATTCCATGAACATCAAGCAAGTGAAAGTAACAAGAAACTCTGCATAAGATGCCCTATAATGTTTACTATTGATAAACAATATTTTGGTATTTGGATTTTCTTTATATAGATTCTGCTGAAAGCAACAATATTGTGGAACGAGTTTCCTTCAACTTCATCTAAAACGTCATTATACAATGCTCTTCATCATTAGGATTAGCCTCAAATTTAATTTCGGATGCTTAGATTATATTTTCGTCTCCTTTTTTGTGTAATTGTGATCTTTTCCATAACTTGCCGCCGTTTCTTATATTTATATATGTATGGATAAATTCTTTCAGCTCCTTCAACTTGCGTTGGATGAGAGACACACATTTACAGAAGAGCCAGAGCACTCGGACTGGCTTTATATGATGGACATGGCAAAGCGTCAGGCTCTAATCGGAATATGTATGGCAGGTATTGAGAAACTGCCGGAGACTCTGCGTCCCCCAAAAGAACTGATGAGACATTGGATTCTTGAGACTGGTAAAATAGAGCAACGGAACAGGTGGATGAACCAAAAGTGTGGTGAATTGACGGATTTGCTGTTGGCGAGGGGATTCTACAGTTGCATACTGAAAGGTCAGGGGATAGCATCTCTGTATCCTGAGCCTTTGAGGCGGCAGAGTGGTGATATAGACATTCTGCTGTTGCCTGAGGACGGGACGGCAAGAGAGGTTACATCCTCTTTTTTCCAAAGAGTCATTGGGCTTGCGCGTTCTGTGTATAAGGAGGCGGAAGTGGTGTATCATCATGCTGATATAGAGATTGCCACAGAGCGCACAGTCGGGGGAACGGTGACAGAACAGCCAGTGAACGACCACAATCGCATTGAGGTGGAGTTGCACTGCCGCATATCATGGTTTTACTCTCCTCTCCGAAACCATCATCTGCAAAACTGGTTTGTCCGGCAAGAACATTTCACCCGAAAATCGCCTGACGGGACTTTCAATATGCCGGCAACCTCTTTTAATGTCATATTCATTCTTGTACACATATATCGCCATTTGTTTGATGAAGGAATCGGGCTGCGGCAGTGTCTTGACTATTATTATGTACTGAAGGAATGTGCGAGAGATAACATCCTCTGGAAAGATATACATCCGGTTTTGGCGGATTTGGGACTGACCCGATTTTGTGCGGCTTTGATGTATGTGCTACACACTGTCTTTGGTCTGGAAGAGAGGATGATGGTGATGCCGATGGACAGTCGGAACGGCAGATTCCTTTTGGAAGAAATTATGCAGTCCGGAAATTTCGGGCAATATAATACTGTCTGTAAACGGCACGAGAGTCTTCTCTCGCGCTTTGTAAGGCGGCAAAGGCGCAATCTTCGTTTCTTGTCAAGGTATCCGGAAGAAGTAATTTGTGCTCCGTTTTGGATTTTATGGCACAGGGGATGGAGAATGTATCATGGATATATTTAAATAGAATGACACGTTTGTCATGCACGCACGGTCTTGCGTATCTTTCGCCATAGATAATCGGACTGGTTGAAAAACAATCACTTGGATGTTCTGAACAACCCTAAATAGTCTCACTTCTCTATACTGTCAGTTTCTTCCGTTTCCGGAACCATATTTTCTTCTTGGATTTCCTCTGGTTCAGATTCGTTTTGAATAGTGTCTGTCGTTATATTCTCCTGAACAATCGGCACAGGCTCTGCGAATATGTCAAGCTCCTCTTCTTCCAAATCTGTCGTGTCGCTTGCCATGCCATGAAACACAGGCATCTTGGGACGCACATTTTTGCGTGAGGAAAATTCAGCCCATACTGACAATGCCGAGAGTATGATGAACACAGTTGTGGTTATTTTCATCGTCTTTTTTCTTGACCTCATAACGGCATATATGATGAAATATGCACAGGCAATGATTGCCAAAACAATTCCGTTCCATGTAAACCCGAAAATAAGTCCTTTTACAACCATTGTGACAAACAGGCTGACAGCCAAAACAAGCCCCATGTCCGAATATGGTGAGCGTCTCAGTCCTTTCTTGTCCACATTGTTCTCTTTGTTCCTATATTCTTTGTCCATAACTTAAAGTGAGATGATTCATTTGTTTCATGCAGCAAAAATAGTGAGATTATGTGAGATTGCCACAGTTCTGCGGAACTTTATCGGTTGTAGAATTTCATTCATGTCAGGAAATAATGGAAAATGCACTTGCAAGTAGGCATGACCATAGAGCCTGTCAGAAAAAACATATCGCTGTTTTCTTTGGCTGGAATAAATTTTCTAATTTTGCAGCATGTTATCTATATTAATACCATGCTACAATTACGACTGCCGTCAGTTGGTCAGTTCGTTGCAGAGACAAGGCGAGTCGCTTGAATCCGACTATGAAATAATAGTGGGCGATGATGCTTCAGACAATGCGGAGATTGTATCCCGTAACAAAGAAATCAATGCGTTGCCCCATTGTGTGTATTCCATCAGCGAGAAGAATCTCGGACGGGCAGAAAATAGAAACCGCATGGCTGAAATGGCGGCAGGCGACTGGCTGCTGTTTATTGACTGCGATGCCCGAGTCTGTTCCGACAGTTTCCTCCGCAATTATATGGCGGCGACAGGAAATGCCTGTGTAGTGTGTGGCGGACTATGCCACCCTCCGGTCAGTCCTTGTCCCACTGCCACATTACGGTATAAATATGAGCGGCAGGCAGATTGCCGCCGCGCCGCATCGATACGTTCCCGGAATCCCTATATGCAGTTGAGCGCGTTCAATCTGATGATAAGAAAAGAGGTGTTCATGTCTGTTAAGTTTGATAAGGATTGTCGTGAATATGGGTATGAGGATGCGCTGATGGGTGTGGAGTTGTATAAGCGGGGGATAGAGATTCTGCATATCGACAATCCCATCATGCACGTAGGGCTTGAGCCAAACGATGTCTTTTTGGGAAAGTCAGAAACCGCATTGCGCACATTGTACGGGCTTAAGGGGAAAATGGGCAACCACAGCCATGTGGAGAACATGGCAAACAGGCTGAGGAGGTTGCATGCGGACAAGATGTATACATTGTTCTATCGCATATTCCGAAAGAGTATGAAGCGGAATCTGCTTGGGGACAGTCCGTCTTTGTTTGTTTTCTCGCTCTACAAATTGGGTTTTTTCCTGGATTTGGGCACGGAAGGCTTAGAATGACAGGTACATGACGGGAGCATAACTTAGAGTGTCTGGATAAGTGTTTTGTGGATTCTGGATACAAATAATGGCTGTTATGATGTTCGATAATTGTGTTAGTCCAATTGTATTGGGCTGAGGTATATTAGCATGTGTTTTTGATATTATGTCACTTTGGTGAAAAACATTTGTTTTATCCGACATTTTGAGTGATCTGTCTTGCTTTTTATAGAGTCGGGTCTTGATGTAGGCGATGTTTTGCTGATGGATTTGATAGAATTCTTGATTTTTGTAAATGTGTTTTTGATGTGTTCAGACAGGAACTTTGACTTTTTGTAAGTGTGCTTTTTGTGTATTTTGACAGACTCCTCCGTCGCAAAGCGACACCTCCCCTAACTTAGGGGAGGAGCTATATACCTTGTCAATCAATACGTTAGTTTCTATGTAAGCAAGGTAACCAGGTTCCTCCCCTAAGTTAGGGGAGGTGTCACGAAGTGACGGAGGAGT
>JAMPEL010000018.1 GCA_023665185.1 Roseburia sp. | reverse complement strand
CATATTGGAATATTTTCATCTCAATTGAATTGCAATGTGTCCGCTGAATAGTTACTTAAATGTACACGTTGGCGGCGAGTGCCACGCATACATTGTTCTCGGTGGATACAAACGAAATCTTGTCCTCGCTTGCCAGCCATCCCACAGCCATGTTGAATTCGTATTCGGGCAGTCCGGTCGCTTCTTGCAGCTGCGGTAATGTCCACAGGCAATTATCACATAGATGAAGCCATATAAATTCCGCGTTCTCCTTTATTTGTGACCTTTTTATCTGCTTCACGGAATTGCGGGTAGAGGTAGTCATTTCCATATACATATATTTATAGGGTTTATATATCTACAACACCCGCATCGCCCTTTTGTTTTGCCGTCATTTATTTTTGTTGGTTTTGTGTTTCAATTGGATACCCAATATTTTACCAGTTTTAGTTGCTTGTGTTATCAAAGTTTGCTAACTTTACACCACGAATTGAAAATGTTTTAGAAATGGAAGATATGGTTCTCAATAGATTAAAAGTGGTTTTGGCGGAAAAGAATAAAACTGGCAAATGGCTGGGTGAACGGATTGGAATGTCTGAAATAGCCATTAGCCGTTGGGCCAATAATAGAATGTAACCTTTAGTTGGACAACTGTTTGAATTTGCAAAAGTTTTAGATGTGGATGTGGCCACCTTGTTGAATAGAAACAACACCATTTGAAAGCATACCTTGCATTGATTAAAATGAAGAAATACATATTACAGGAGGAAACAACAGATCCTATCGTTGCTGAACGTAATTCCCATTATGGATTAAAAACATATATCAGTCTATTCAGTAGTGCTGGTATAGGTTGTTTTGGCTTCAAGGAAAAGGGTTTCATTGTATAGCAACTGTTGAACTTATCGAACGCAGATTGAAAATTCAACAGTATAACCATAAGTGTTATTTAGACAGTGGTTATATCTGTGGGGATATGACCCAAGATGGTACCAAGCAAAGGATTTTGGGTGAATTGAACATATGGAGAACTAATTTTGGAATTAAGGACCCGGATGTAATTATTGCCACTCCGCCTTGTCAAGGTATGTCGGTAGCCAATCATAAGAAAAAGGATGAACTTGGGAGAAATTCTTTGGTTGTTGAGTCTATTAAAATGGTCAAGGAGCTTACTCCAAAATTCTTTGTTTTTGAGAATGTCTCAGCGTTCTTAAAATCAATCTGTACAGATATAGATGGTGCTGATAAAACCATTAAAGAGGCGATTAGCGAAAATTTGGGCGGATTGTATAATATCTGTGCCAGAATTGTCAATTTTAAGGATTATGGATGTCCTTCCAGTAGGACAAGAACACTTGTCTTAGGGTCTCGTAAAGACTTATTAGAAGTCTCTCCATTTGCAATTTTCCCCCAAAAAACACAGGAAAAGACTTTGAGGGAAACCATTGGTCATTTGCCCTCTTTGAAAATAATGGGGGAAATATCAGAAGATGATGTTTTTCATTCGTTTAGAGCATATGCCCCACATATGGAGGCTTGGATTTCTGAACTTAAAGAGGGACAGTCTGCATTTGATAACACGGACATATCGCGCATTCCACACCGCATTGTCGATGGTGTTGTTGTATACAATGCTCAAAAAAATGGAGATAAATACACTCGCCAAAGATGGGATAAAGTTGCTCCTTGTATTCATACAAGGAATGATATTCTGGCTAGTCAAAACACTGTTCACCCTGCTGACAATAGAGTGTTCAGTATTAGAGAAGTAATGTTAATGATGTCTGTTCCAGATACATTTAAATGGTCAGAATTATCTGTCGCGGAGTTGAATAAATTGTCAATTTCTGAAAAGAGGGCATTCCTTAAAAAAGAGGGTATCAACATTAGACAAACACTTGGAGAAGCTGTTCCAACAATTATATTCAAGCAAATTGCACACAATATAAGACTGATTTTAAGTAGACCAGAATTTTCAGATAAGGATGCAGCTTTTTTGATAAAGAGGCAAAATCTTACAGACCAGACAAACCTCAGAAATTACATAAAGAGGAGCGAGAGACCATTTTCCGAATTAGCTAAAATTGCAGAATTGTCTAATGCTGAAAGAGACAATACCGCTGCATACTACACAAGGCAAGATATTTGTTTTGCTGTTGTATCAGCATTACCAGATTTCAAAGGCTTTTCTGAATTACATATTCTTGAGCCTGCGGTTGGAGTAGGAAATTTTTTACCTACGCTCTTTGCGAAATATGTTGATATACCACACGTGATTTTAGATGTAGTTGATATAAACCCAGATAGTATAGAGCTGCTAAAAGTCCTTATCCGGAGTTGTAACGCTCCTGCAAATTTTACAATCAATTATATCTGTGCAGATTTCCTGACATATGAATTTGATTGTTTGTACGATGTTGTGGTAGGCAATCCTCCATATATGAAACTCTCTGGGGATAAGACCAAGGTAAATGTTTATAAAAAACAGGCAGAAAACAAGGATACAAATAATATATTCTCTTTCTTCATTGAGAAATCATTGAAGATAGGTAAAACTGTTGCTCTGATTGTTCCCAAAAGTCTAATCAATGCACCAGAGTTCAATGCTACACGTGAGACAATGAACAGATACAGCATTGCCTCCATTACTGATTTTGGAGAAAAAGCATTCAAAGGAGTGAAAATAGAAACTGTCAGTTTTGTCGTATCAACTGTTGGCACAAAGAAAAACACTCGAGTACAATCCTATATTACAAATGAGGTAAGAGATGTAGAGCAATCATACATAACTTGTTCAATCTACCCCTATTGGTTGTTGTATAGAAACTCACAATTTGATAGGGTTGCAGAGAAACTACGACTTGGTGTATTTAGAACTTATAGAGATAGGAAAATTACAAAAGCAATAACTCTGCCCGAGGGTAAGGTAAGAGTATTGAAATCCCGCAATATAGGAAACAATGAGATCATTGACATTCCAAATTATGACTGTTTTGTGAACTCTGTTGAAGGTCTTGATGTAGCCAAATTCCTAAATAAGAGAAACTGTATATTGATTCCAAATTTGACATATAGTCCACGAGCTTGTATGTTGCCACCTAATTGTATCACTGATGGCTCAGTAGCCATACTACAATTGTTAGATGAGAGTAATAGTGTTTCAGCAGTTGATTTGGAGTATTTCTCAACAGATGAGTTCAGACGCTTCTATATGGTTGCGAGAAATCAAGGAAGTAGGTCGCTGAACATAGATAATAACTCTGTGTATTTCTTTGGTATAAAACATAAATAAGAGCATATATGAACACTTCAATAAAGCAGTATATAAAAGACCTTGATTTGGATATAAGGAAATCTGGTAATGCACGTTTCACAGACCAGAAGTGTGTTCCAGATGTCTTATGTGCAGTTGCAGAGTGTATTCTCGAATACACCAATGAAGATTATAATAGGGCATTTAACAATGTGGATATTTGGAACTCTCCCTATGCCAGTGAACTTATTACTTCTTCTTTTTCAAAACCGAATCTGAAAGAAGAAACTGCGAAGCACGAATATGATAAATTCTTCGCACAGCCAATGAAGTTGTTTGCTGCCGCAGGAATACTAAGGGAAGAGAAAGTAAATGGAGGCAATGTATATACAATTGAACACCGCGATTTATTAGATTTTATTGCAATGCGAGAGAGAAATGCTTGTGATTTCTTGTATGCTTACCTAATAAAAGCAATGACAGATAGTGGTGTGATGGGATATTTTGATGCTTTCTTTGAAAAACAAGATAAGGCTTCACTGAATGATTTGAGGAATGCTCTAATCTCATTGTATCACAGATACACCCCAGTTAAAAATGATTTTGAGCCACCGCGCATATTCAACAAGTTCATTAACATAATGGCTTTCAAACGTGGAAAACGTGGTGTTGAAAGAGGACTTCTTTCAAATGGTACTATATCAATTGACAAAATCAGATATAATAGTGTAAATTGGAGAGACATAGGGAAAGATAAACGTATGACCAGACAAGAGTATCAAGATACTTTTGCTCATATTATAGACCACAATGAGGGGTATTATCAATATCAAATATCAAAAGCCAAGCGGTTTGTCAAATCGATAGAACCATATAGTGAGATACACAGATTTGACTGTTATCCTGCTTCACAGGCTCATCATATTTTTATGGCAAGTGAATTTCCAACCATTGCGGACTGTCCAGAGAATATAATCTGTATTACCCCAAATCAGCATTTTTATAGAGCACACCCCAATAATCATACCCAACAAATTGATAGAGATTATCAGTTGGTGTGCCTGTTGTCTAAGTTGGATTCAATTGAAATAGATTTCAGAAAGGGATTGGATAATTATTCATTGATAGACTTTACCAATGTACTCAATATTGGAATGAATACCCAAGCGTTCAATCCGCAAATGAACTTTGAGGAAGTGAAATACCAAATAATGAAACAAGCATACTATCAAGACCAAAGATTTTAAGCAAAACAAATTTTGAGATATGACCGAAGATGCTTCTATAATATACAACCTCTGCGATAGGATACAGTTTCATTATCACTTTAATGATGGCTCTCATGCAAGGAACGTAATTTGTCACCATACAATCTTTAATGGTCGCATTCTTAGAGAGCTAAACATAGCAAAGAATCTCTTTTATTATTGTTGCTTATTTTTGTTGGTTTTGACCCTTTAATTGAGCCAAAAGGTATATCTTTGTACGGTAAAAATACAGGACAAAACGTTTTCAGATGCTGAGAATCCGTAATCTTTCACTCTCTTATGGGGTACAACCAGTGTTCAGCGGTGTCACATTCGATGTGCGCCGTGGCGATATTGTGTGCGTATGCGGAGAGTCGGGATGTGGAAAATCGTCATTGCTGAAATCGGTTCTCGGATTCGTGGATGCGGAGGGAAGCATAGAGGTTGGCGGCATTCCGCTTGCAGAATCGACAGTGGACGAGGTGAGGCGATGTATGGCTTATCTTCCACAAGACTTGTCGCTGCCTTACGACACAGTGGAGGAAATGGTCCGCGCCCCGTTTGACTTGCGCGCGAACCGCCATATTGTGTTCTCCGAAGAACAGCTCATGTCCGACTGGAAGAGGCTTGGGCTGTCGGGCGGATTGATGGCAAAGCGCGCCACGGAAATATCGGGCGGACAGCGGCAGCGCATCATGCTTTCGGTGGCGGGACTGCTTGGCAAGCCGCTTCTGCTTGCCGATGAGCCTACTTCGGCTCTCGATGAGGACACCACTCTGCTTGTTCTCGATTATCTCAGGATGCTGGCAAAGGAGCGCGGCATTGCCATTCTGCTTGTAAGCCATTCGCCGGCAGTGATGGCAGGATGTACCTCCTGTGTGCATTTATAAAGAAAGATGGAGGTTGTGCGCGTATGATTGAAGATATAACATTTGTAGGACTTGGCATCGGTATGCTGCTGATGGCGGTTCCCTTCTTTTTCCTTTCCAAATACAGGACAGGGCTTCTCCGTCCGGCAATGGGAGGGACGGCCCGCATGATTGTGCAGTTGTATCTGATAGGACTTTACCTGCAATATCTGTTTGAATACAACCTTTGGTATGTCAATCTCGCATGGGGACTGATTATGGTGCTTGTGGCAACCGGCACAGCTCTTCAGCGAACCCGCCTCAAACCGACAGTGCTGGCTGTCCCTATGTTCGTGGGATTTCTTTCTACGGCGGTTATCGTAAGCATTTATTTCCTGGGGCTTGTCCTCGGGCTTTACAGCGCGGACGGCACGGGACTGACGCTGACCACACTTTTTACCGCGCAGTATTTCATTCCGATATTCGGACTCCTGCTCGGCAACATGCTCGGAGTGAATGTGGTGGCTCTGAACGCCTATTATGAGGGGGTGAAGCGGGAGCAGCAAACCTATTATTATATGCTTGGCAATGGTGCCACACGCTGGGAGGCAACGGCTCCTTTTCTGCGCGCCGCAATTATAAAGGCTTTCAATCCCTGCATTGCCAACATGGCGGTAATGGGACTTGTCGCCATGCCCGGAACGATGATCGGACAGATTCTTGGCGGAAGCAATCCTGCACTGGCTATAAAGTATCAGATGATGATTGTGGTGATAACCTTTGTGGCTTCCATGATGTCGCTGATGATTACCGTCGGACTCGCCACAAGAAAGAGCTTCGACCGGATGGGACGGCTGAAGGATGTTTTCAACGATTGACTCTGAGATGTAATGCCTGCGCCAATTTTTTCGGACAACTTTTGCCGGTAGATTTGCCGGCTGTTTTTGGTATAATTATTTTCAGCAGGTATTTAAAATTTATTTCTTTCATTGACTTGCATTTTATAATTTATTGTTTATCTTTGCCGGCAACAAACGAAACTATTACAATTGCGGAGAAAAACATATACAGTGTGAAAACCAATGTCTAAACTGACTTACGGGTGAAAATAACCTTTGTTTCTGATAAAAGAACCGAAGAGAAAGACAGAAGAACACTATATATTAAAAGCGAGCTGATTAAATGTGAGTCTTTTATGATGAAAGAAATACCAATATCTGTAGTGATGCCTGTATATAACGGGGCTGAACACCTGAGAGAATGCAAATCGCCACAGACTTGTCATTCTACACTCGCCGGGGATATAATTATTCGGAGATGAACACCAATGATCTTGTTTGGAATGCCCGTCTCACAAAATCCGTTCTGCACGGTCGCATTGTGTTTATGCTTGATACATTCGACATTCTTGGTCAGCTTTCTAATATCACCTACAGCATAAACGCACAAGGTCGTACAGAGACGTGGACAAACAGTATTCCGCGCTATGTGATGCTACATGCAATGGTAAAGTTCAACAAGCAATAAAAAGAAAAACATAATAATGATAAACCATTTAATAACAAACAGTATGGAATATAACATTCAAAAATTCCCTCTGAAAAATAAGAATATAAAGCGGCATATTCTTATTCTGCTTTCTGTATTCTTCGTTCTGCCCCTCTCCGCCCAGAAATATATTATCTATGGCGATGTGAGGGACATGATAACAGATGAGGTAATGACAAACGTGCAGGTTGTACTGAAAGATTCTAACGGGCAACCTATTGACACGATGTATACCGGACAGATGGGACAGGTAAACGACACACCTAAAGCTTGGCTGTTCTTTCTGGAGAAAAAGGCAGCGGACTTTATCGTGAGTTTCTCACAAAAAGACTATGAGGAACAGGACATTACGGTAAAATACCGTCCCAATGGCAGAAAGACGCTGTATAAAAGCCCTTCCGTCAAGATGAAGCGGCAGAAAGAGCACCTGCTGGACGAGGTCGTTGTACGCGCCACCCGTGTGATGATTTACACAAACAAAGACACCATAGTATATAATGCCGATGCGTTCCAATTGGCGGAAGGCTCTATGCTTGATGCGCTGGTGAGGCAGATGCCGAATGTGGAGCTGAAAGACGACGGACGGATTTTTGTCAATGGCAAGTATGTGGAAAGTCTGTTGCTCAACGGTGAGGATTTCTTCAAGGGAAACAATACCGTGCTTCTCGACAACCTTCCAAGTTATATGGTAAACCAAGTGAAGGTGTACGAGAAGGAAGGCAAGCTGAGCGAGTTCGCCGGGCGCAACATGAACGACAAGGAATATGTGATGGACATACGGTTGAAGAAGCAATACAGCATTGGATGGATTGGCAATGTGGAAGGAGGTTATGGCAGCGAGGACAGGTATCTTGCCCGGCTGTTTGCCTTGCGGTTCACCCCGCAATCGCGCATTTCGGTATTCGGAAACATCAATAATGTGAACGAGTCGCGCAAGCCGGGGAACAACGGCGAATGGTCGCCCTCAAACATCACAACCGGACAGGATGCCACAAAGAACTTCGGTCTCGACTATCTGGTGAAGGACAGGCTGAAAAGATGGGAGATAAACGGCAGCGCAAGTTTCACCCACAAAGACCATGACGGAACTACAAACACCTCGACAACTAACTTTCTGCCCGAGGGCAACGCATACGAGAGGACGCTTAACGCAAAGAAAGATTGCAACACGAGCTTCAGCACCAACCATTCGTTCTATATAAAGAAGGAAAGAACGCAAGTATGGCTGCGTCCGAGCCTCAACTACAACCGCTGGGACAGCCAAAGTCTTTATGCGGATTTGGACTTGACACAGAACCTGTTCGACAGAAAGGAACTTCTCGACAGCATGATGCAGTCGGTAGTTTCGTCCTCGCTGTGGAAATACATGGCAAACCGGTCTGTATCGGAATCCATCGGTGAGGGAAGAAAATACAGCGGCTCTTTCAACGTGAGCTGGAACCAGAAGTTCAAGAACAATGACGACATTTTTGTGCTTAACGCATTTATAACCCATCAGAACAGCAAGACAGACCGTTACAGCCATTATCTTTATGAATACGATAATGCGGCAGCTTCCGGAGTGACCAGCGACTTCCGCAACCGCTTCAATCAACAGCATCCAGACAATTACGTCAGCTATTATGCCAAAGCAAGCTACTGGATATGGTTTCCACGTAATCTTGCCATCGTTCCGGCATATCGCTATTGGGGCGCAAGGCAGCATCAGGACTACTCCACTTACCGCCTTGACTCGCTCTCGCAATGGGGTGCCGACTCTCCTTTGGGAATGCTTCCTTCCGTCACCGAATATCTCAACACAATAGACAAGGGAAACAGTTACGAATCGAAGAAGTGGGAGTCGGAACACACCGGAAGCATTGATGTGCAGTGGGAAGGAAACGCAGGAAAGGGATATATGAAACTGAAAGCCTCGCTGCCTGTAAGGCTCACCACTCACAAGCTCGATTATCTGAGGGCACAGACAGACACCGCCTTCCGTCACTCCTCCACATTCTTTGAGCCGAAAGCAGAGCTTCATTATTATTGGAACAACTGGAATAATGAACTGACTCTGAAATATGACACAAAGGCAAGTTTTGCGCCGATGACAAGTTTTGCTTATTTCCGCTCTGACGAGGACCCTCTCAATGTCACACTGGGCGGAAGCAATCTGAAAGACAGCTATGCGCACAGTGCCTACTTCATGTTCTCAAAGAAGAACTCCGACAAGGGACGCTTCTTCAACGTAAACGGGACATATACGGTGACAAGCAACCAAATGGCATATGCCTACGTGTATAACCGCACTACCGGCATACGCACCTACCGGATGGAGAATGTGAACGGCAACTACACTGCGGAATTGTACGTGAACTATACTTGTCCGCTCGACAAGGCAAAGAAACTCATTTTCTCCTCCAACACCGGTTATGAGTTCTTCCACAATGCCGACCTCATCGGTGAGGAGAGCGGCATGACGCAAGGTATGTTCTCGCGACCATCGAGAAGCGTTGTAAAAACCAATGTGCTGGGACAGGCATTCAAATTGAGATGGAAAATCGGCAAGCACAACCTGCAATTCTACACTTCGGGTGACTGGTATCTGGCTTCGGGCAGCCAAGCAAACTTTCAGAATATCAATGCGGGAAACTTCAAGTATGGCATGACTGCCCAGATTGAGTTGCCCGAGGGAATCCAACTGTCGAATGACATCACCATGTACAGCCGCCGGGGATATAACAGCAACGACATGAACACCAATGACTTGGTATGGAACGCGCGCCTGTCGAAAAGGCTGTGCAAAAACCGTCTGACGCTCATCATCGATGGTTTCGATATTCTTAGCCAACTCTCGGGCACGACATTCGCCATCAACGGACAAGGACAAAAGGAAACATACCGCAATGTCATTCCGCGATATGTCATGGCACACGTGGTCTATAAACTGAACATCAAGCCAAAGAAGAAGCCGGGAGAATAGAAAATACATTATATCAAAAGATTTTTAGTTCGCTATAAAAAACAATCTGTCTAATTGTCAGAAAAGAGAACATCATGAAAATGAAATTCACTCGTCAGTTTGACCAGATGGACTGCGGTCCGGCATGTATTCGTATGGTGGCATCAGCATACGGGCAAGAGTATTCTCTTGGGCATTTGCGTACACTCAGCCATCTTACACGTGAGGGTGTAAGTATTGCGGGAATCCGCGATGCTATGTCACAGATTGGTATGCAGTCAGCAAGTTTCGAGATGACATTGGACGAACTTTATACAAAATGCCCGCTTCCTGCCATTCTTCATTGGGAGCAGAATCATTTTGTGGTTCTCTATGACGTATCAAGAAAAAGATTGCGCAAAGAACGTATCTACAAGATTGCCAACCCTGCATTCGGCAAGCAGTCACTGACAGAGAAAGACTTTGCACCACATTGGCTGAATGGAGAAAAAGGGATTGTCATCGCTTGTGAGCCTACGGAAGATTTCTATGAAAAGAAAGTGACAAAGGAACATCACAGTATGATACGTTTTGCACGTAAGTTTGTTTGGCCGTATCGCCGTGAAATGTCCCAAACTGCTTTAGGAATGCTTTTTGGAATCATCCTATCCCTAATTACCCCATTTCTCACACAAGCGATGGTTGATGAGGGTATAGGACAAAGAAATATGGGAGTAATCACTAATCTGATGCTCGCACAATTATTTCTTTTTCTCGGCTCTTTTGGCATGAGCCTTATAGGCAGTTGGATAAGCCTTTATATAGGAACAAGAATCAATATTGATGTATTGGAAAATTATCTGAACAAGTTGCTCCACCTCCCTATGTCTTTCTTCGACACGAAAAGTGTGGGCGACTATCAACAACGTCTTGGTGACAACGGGCGTTTGCAGAGTTTCGTCACCTTTAATACTCTGCAAACATTTTTCATGCTGTTGTCTGCCCCTGTTCTGATGGCTGTAATAGGTTTTTATAGCTGGCAGATACTCCTCGCCTATCTTTTCTTTACCATATCCAGCATGACATGGATGGCATATTTCTTCAAACGAAGAAAAGCACTTGACTATGAACGTTTTCGGCTCAATGTACAGAACCAAAATAAAATGTACGAACTTATGTCTGGTATCACTGATATAAAAGTCAATGCATACGAAGAATACAAACTGTCTGAATGGCGGAATATGCAGGAAAAAGTTTATGCAATGTCAAAGAAAGGACTACAGCTTGGACAAGTGCAGAATACCGGATTTACCATGATAAGTCAGCTGAGAAACATTATTATCACATTTTGGATTGCAACAGAAGTGGTAAATGGAAACTTAACCCTCGGAATGATGATGAGTATATCAAACATCATCGGACAAGTAAATGGGCCTTTGTCCCAACTAATAGGTTTCCTGCAACAGTATCAAGATGCAAAGATAAGTCTGGAAAGGTCGGAGGAAGTCCATTTATGCAAAGCGGAAGATCATCCTGATATGATGGACATTCAAACTTCCTCACCTCTTGACATACATATCAGTCACCTTTCATTCAGTTATACAGGCAGCATAGGGAAAAAAGCTCTTGACAACATTAGTTTCTCGATTCCATCAGGAAAAATGACAGCCATAGTCGGTGAAAGTGGAAGTGGAAAGACCACTTTGCTGAAACTGTTGTTGAAATTCTATACTCCCACAGAAGGCACTATCATCATTGGAGAACATGACTTGAATAAATACAATGCTCGTTCTATTAGGAAAGTATCCGGCATTGTTATGCAAGACAACTACATATTTTCAGACAGCATCCGTGAAAACATTGTTCTTGGAGAAAAATATGATGAAACAAAGCTCCATGAAGCAGTCAAAGCAGCCTGTTTGGAAGAATACATAGCAGGGCTTCCACTTGGACTTGATACTAAAATCGGAAGCGAAGGCATTGGTGTGAGTGGAGGTGAACGGCAACGTATAATGATAGCCAGAGCCATCTACAAACAACCGCAATATCTGATGATGGACGAGGCTACCAGTTCTTTGGATGCTGAAAATGAGAAAACAATCACCCAAAACATTGGGGAAATATGCAAAGGACGCACTTTGCTGGTAATTGCCCACAGACTGTCAACGGTGAGGAATGCAGACCAAATTATTGTACTTCGTCATGGCAAAATAGTAGAACGTGGAACTCATCATGAGCTTATCGCTCATAAAGGATATTATTACGAACTTATAAAGAATCAGTTGGAATTAGAAACATCATGAAACTCAAAATAAAACTACAGAAATTCATCTTACATCATGGAATAACAACCTTGTTAGTCCTGACATTCACCATATTGATAATCATGCTTAACCAAATAACTTTCAGCAATAAAATTCAAGTTGACATATTATTGGAACATGATTGTAATATATATGGATATTCGGATATGCCTATACAATTATCTAATGATAGTATTATCGACATACACTTTGAAAACAGCGGGGACAGAAGATTTGTCATTTTGAAAAAACGAATATATCCGTCAATAACAGTATTCAGATTACAACCTACAGACAGTACATTCATTACTGCTCTTTTTGAAAAAAGTCCCCGACAGACAGGCTTCTATCACAATGGTGAAATCCGACTGTCAAATCTGATTTTCTGCAAATGGACAAAACGATGGTAATATAAAAATTATATATGGAAGAAAGAACTGCTGTATTATTTGTCGCACACTATATTGACGATGAACTAATTACAAGGTATCGTAAACTGAAAGAAGAACTTTCTCCTTTAGTGTACGATGTAATATGGGTAATGGCTACAAATATGGATGACATTCCTGTTTTTCCAATAGACATTCGCCATAAAGTATATGTTCCAGTCAATTTCACCCATACAGGGTATACTCCAATCGAACCAACAATGCATCCCGGAAGTTGTCATTTCATCGCATTATGTTTTTTCAAAGACTATCCTCGTTATTCTCACTATTGGTTTGTTGAATATGATGTGTACTTTACAGGCAAATGGTCTGTGCTGATGAACGACTGCGACACAGCTCTCCGCAGTTATGATTTCCTCAGCTGTCATATAGAAAAATTCGACAATATGGTCAATAGACAATGGGCATGGTGGTATAGAAGTAATAATTGTGGCTACCCTATAATAGAGTGTATCAAAGGATTTAATCCTATATGTCGCTATTCCGCAAAAGCTTTGGAATATATCGACAAATACCAAAAACAAGGATATTCAGCACACTCAGAAGTGATGATAACCACTTGTCTGTATCATGAAAGTTTATCTTTAGCTGACATCGGAGGAACTGGCGAATTTACCCCAAAAGAATACAGAAATAAATTTTATGTACAAGGAGTGGGCACTAACAATGGTACAATACGTTGGCGACCTTCTTTTACAAAAGAAGAAATAGAAGCGTTGGGGACAAAAGAAAAACTGTTTCATCCGGTAAAGTAAAAGAAACATTCAAGCTTATAAGATTCGTCTCCCTCAAAAAAATGACAACGGAATACAATACGGAATCGGATGAAACGATGCTACAATTTGTTTTTTGCCAATAGTGCTTGAGAATTATTAGATAAATTCAAAAACAGATTCTTGTGTTTCATAAAAAACTTGTAACTTTGCGGCAATTATGAAGATACGGGAAATTTTAGAGGCCCTTGAAGTATTTGCTCCTCTGTCCCTGCAAGACGGCTATGACAACGCGGGATTGCAGATTGGATTAACAGAGGATGCGGAAGCTACAGGGGCATTATTGTGTTTGGACGTGACTGAGGCTGTCATTGATGAGGCTGTCAGCCGTCAGTGCAATGTGATAGTCAGTCACCATCCGTTGCTCTTCCGTCCGTGTAAGAACATCACCTCGGCTGACTATGTTGGCAGATGTATTTTCAAGGCTATAAAGAATGGCATGGCGATATATGCCGCCCATACAAACCTTGACAATGCTTTTGGCGGGGTGAATTGGAAAATTGCGGAGAAAATAGGACTTGACAATGTGAGGGCGCTTGCCCCGAAATCGGGAATGGAAGGTGTCGGAGCCGGCATTCTGGGTACATTCTCCGAGCCGATGAGGAAAGACTGCTTTGTGGCGATGATAAAAGACATCTTCCATGTCGATTGTGTCAGATGCAATGATTGGACAGGCGAGAGCGTCCGCACGGTGGCAGTGTGTGGAGGCGCAGGCGCATTCCTTCTTCCGAATGCGGCAGCGGCTGGTGCCGATGTGTTCATCACGGGAGAAATAGGCTACCATCGTTTCTTTGGTTATGAGAACAGCATGTTGCTGATGGAAATCGGACATTTTGAGAGCGAGCAGTACACGTTGGAGGTTTTGGACGGCATCATACATAGGGCGGTCCCTGAATTGCCTGTATTCCATACGGCTGTCCGGACAAATCCTATAAGTTATATCTGTGATTGATGCGGAGAACACTTTCCGCTTATCTTTGATTAATCAGACGAATGAATTTAATAAAAATATAGTAACTATGGCAAAGAAGAAAGAAGTGCAGACGGTGGACATGTCTGTGGAAGAGAAATTGAAATCACTGTTTCAGTTGCAGACAATGCTTTCTGAGATAGACAAGATTCGTATTCTCCGTGGCGAGCTTCCGCTTGAGGTGGAAGACCTTGAGGATGAGATTGAGGGCTTGAAGACTCGTATTGACAATACAAACGAGGAAATTGAGACTGTACGCGGCAGAATCAACGAGCTTAAAACAAAGATTGAGCTTGCCAATGAGAAACTTGCGGGCTACAAGAGCCAGTTGGACAATGTGCGCAATAACCGTGAGTACGACCTTCTTAACAAGGAAATAGAGTTCCAGACACTTGAGATAGAGCTTTGCTCAAAGCGAATCCGTGAGGCTGGAACTGCGGAGAAATCAAAGGAAGAGCTTGTCGAGAAGAGCCGCCAGATGCTTGAGGAGCGCAGTCAGGACCTTGAGGTGAAGAAGAATGAGCTTGACGAGATTGTGGCTGAGACAAAGGCTGAGGAAGAGAAACTGCGCGAGAAAGCAAAGAATCTGGAGCTTTCTATCGACCCAAGATTGCTCATGTCGTTCAAGCGTATCCGCAAGAATAGCCGTAACGGATTGGGCATTGTGTATGTGCAGCGTGATGCCTGCGGCGGATGTTTCGCCAAGATACCGCCACAGCGTCAGCTTGATGTGCGCATGAGAAAGAAGATTATCGTCTGCGAATATTGCGGACGTATCCTTATCGACCCTGAATTGGCGGGTATAAAACCTGTGGAGCCTAAGGAGGAAAAGCCTAAGCGTCGCCGCAGCATCCGCACAACCAAACCTAAGGATGCTTCAAGCATTGAGGACTTTATGGAATAACTCTATGGGCTGAGTGAGCCTGTATAATATGGCAGTTCCCCTGAAAGTGTGCAATACTTTCAGGGGAACTGTTTTTTGTTTGGATTTCATTGCTTTTTAATTGGTGCTTTCTTTAAAATAAGAGATGCCGAATGTATTAAGCGGTTAGTCTTTCCCTTGTGTAAATATAGAATGTTGAGGCTTGATCTATATAGGATGATTACAGGAGAAAAATAGAATGATATTGACATTATGTCAGTTTGCGGAAAAAACTCGATTTTAACATTTTGGGTGTTCTTTTGTGGAGCGGAATGGGTGTGATTTCGTTTTGTCACTTCTAAGTATCAGATAATCAAATAGATACTATTTTACTCAAAAAGTGCGTTTTTAGACCAAAAACTAAGGGCAAGATGTAAAATAGGATGTATTGATAATCAGCGAGTTATGAAAAATTGAGGTTAAAATCATCGTTTTTCGGGTTTAAAATCAAATTTTGTTTTTCGGAGCATGAAAAAGTTGGCTGCCATCTTTTTGAAGGTGTGGTTTGGGAAAATGCTCGATTTTAGCCCGAAAAACGGGCTTTGAAAATTTTGTTCACCTTGAAAATAAATTTCGTTCACCTTGCGCAAAAAATCAGAGTGCCTTGTAAATAAATTTACTTCACCTTGTAATTTTGAACTTTTCTGGGTTTTTGGGAGGAAAAGGCATGTTTGGGGTGGATTTTATTTATCTTTTGGGTGGGTGAATTGTTCTTTTTGTCCACTTGGTTTTCGTGGTTCAAAAACCTCCGTAGAATCGCGTTTTTGCAACCGAGGCAAGGCGCGGTTGATTTTGAGCGATTCTACGAGAGCCGTATTTTAACATATTCGCTGTGATAAAATGATTACGTTTATTGTTGTTTTGTATCTTTTTGTCGTGTCTTGTGCGTATTTGGTGAGTCTCTTGATTTGCTTTTGTCGTGACAGAGTGGAATGTGATGTAGGTGATGTTTTGGGATGTATTCTGTCGAAAATGTCAGTAAAACATCTGTCAAACTCTCCAAAAGTCTGTCGGATACACCCGCTAACGTCTGCCAAATGAATAAAAGAATGTCGGGCTATATTCCCCATAACGGAAAATATAGCCCGACACATTTGCAACATATATATACTATACGTTTATGGTCGTTGCGCCTTGTCGCATTTTTTTTAGTATGTGCGATAGAGCAGCCAAGCGTCCGGATATGTAGCCTTGAGCTTGTTGCGCAAGTTTACGGCAGATGTCTTGTCATCGTATGAGGCAGCAACCACGCGGTACATTCCTGTTTCAGGATTCTGTGCCACCTGTGCGCTGTATCCCTGATTCACCAATGTGTTGCGGAGATTGTTGGCGTTGTCCACGCTCTTGAACGAGCCGCACACGATGTTGTATGCTTTGAGAGTGCCTCCGTTCATGACATTCAGACGCTCAGTGCGGAGATTGGAGTTATCCTCTGTGGCAACGGGTGTCACTACCGGAGTCACGGCAACCGGCTCGCTCACCTGCTGGTCGTTAGCGGCTTCCATTGCCTTTGCCTTTTCATAAGCTTTCTTGTAGCTGCTCTCTGATGATTTGCAGGATACAAATGCCAACGCAGCTATAAGGGAAAGCCCCAACAAAAGATTCTTTTTCATGATTGTGATATGTTTAATTGATTATACGTTTTACTTCTGATGGATGTAGTATCGTCCTGATATGCACGACATTTTCTGCCGTTTTAGGCTTTCATATAAAATCCATAGCACAAAATTATTAATTTCCCTACTATAAATTGTTATATGCGAGATGAAAAAATGTTAATGCCCTGTCATTTGTGCGGTGTTTGCGCCGGATTTTGTACATTTACAAAGTTATATTATGCTGTGCCTGTCGTATGGGCGAGGCTGGGACATAAAGAACGGCTTGTTTGAGAAAAGTGTGCTTGGCATGAACATTTTCTTTGTGGAGAGTGTTTACTGTTCAAACTTCAGAATTTTATAAACTATAAAACGATTGGAATTATGAAAAATGGATTGTCATTGGCAGCGGCATTTGTTGGCGGAGCTGTTGCGGGAGCCGCATTGGGACTTCTTTTTGCACCGGAGAAAGGTGAGGACCAGAGACGCAAGATTAAGGAGGCTCTTGATAAGTATGGTGTGAAGCTCGGCAAGGACGATCTTGCCAAGCTGGTGGACGAGCTTAAAAGCATTGGTAAGAGCAAGCCTGCTCCTATCGAGGATTATGATGTAGAATGATTCCGGAGGAGGTGTAGATGAGCAATTATACTGACAATAATGAAATCGGCCGCATCATGGAGGAGGGTACCCGTCTTTGGGGACTGCTGAAGCGTTATGCCAAGCTTGAGGCTGTAGACAAGTTGTCGGTTTTGTTCACAATCCTGATTGTAGCCGGATTTGTATTTGCTTTCGGAACGATAGCGATATATTGCATCTGCATGGGAATTGTGAAGGAACTGGCTGTTGTCGTGGGTAACGAGGCATTGAGCTTCTTCATTGTGGGAGGTGTACTTGTCGTTGTCATCATGCTTTTTGTCTTGTTCAGAAAGAACCTTGTGACGAATCTGGTGGTGAAGTCGCTTGCAAAGTGGATGTTCGAGCCTTCCGGAGATGCGGACGATTCGGATGACGAGAAAGGGGGTGTCGTATGAACTATAACCGGCTGACCTCATTAGATGCCTTGCGTGCGGAGAAAAGGAGTACGTTGAAGAGCATGACGGCTTCCTCGAAACGGATGAAAAGACGGGTGAAGAACAGTGTGCTTCCGGAAAACAATATGTTTCTGCGCTCCAATATGAGATATTTGCGCTATGTCGGTTACGGAATAATGGCATTTAAGACCGTGAATACGGTAAGGCACATTATGAGCTTTTTTTCCGGACGGCGGTAGTAGGATTTATATATTTCCACCCGGCGGTGTCGATGTACGGATGTGCAAAGATACTGCCGGGTGGAAGTGTATTTAGAGGTAATGTTGGCATTTTAATAAGATTTGCTTAACTTTGCACGATGAAAACGGTTGTGTAGAGCGGGGATTTATGCGGTTGATGTGGAATCTTGTGTGTTCCCCTTCCGGGAAATCTTCTGTTTACAGATAACAAAAAAAGTTTTTTGGTTATAAAATGTCGATGGAACAACCATATTCTTCCGTATTGCTGGAAAGGGCGGTGAACGAATTTGCCAAACTTCCGGGGATAGGGCGCAAGACGGCTATGCGGCTTGTGCTCCATCTGTTACGTCTCGATGCCGGAGTCGTGGATGCCTTCGGCAATGCGCTGACCACATTGCGGCATGAAGTGAAGTATTGCAGTGTATGCCACAATATTTCGGATACAGATGTCTGTCGCATTTGCTCTGCGCCTTCCCGCGATGCCTCTACGGTGTGTGTGGTAGAGAACATTCAGGATGTGATAGCCATTGAGGCTACCACACAGTTTCACGGTCTGTATCATGTACTCGGAGGAGTTATCTCACCGATGGACGGTATCGGACCGGGCGAGCTGGAAATTGCCAGTCTTATAGAGCGAGTGGAGGCAGGCGGCATACGGGAAGTGATTCTTGCACTCAGCTCGACAATGGAAGGCGACACAACCAATTTCTTTATATATCGAAAGTTGCAGAAATACAAGGATGTGAGACTGACAGTCCTCTCTCGTGGATTGTCCATGAACGATGAGCTGCAATACACGGACGAAGTGACATTGGGACGCTCTATAGTGAACAGAGTGCCTTTCACTGTGTAGTGTTTCCATCACAAACCTTAGAAAGAAAAATGGATAAGAATATTAAAGAGCTGCTTAAATACCTGAAAATAGAACTGTTGTCTGCATGGATAATAGTTGTCTTGTGTTTTATATGTGGAGAAACGGGACTTATTCCCAATGGTGAGTATGCTGCCGATGAGCGCGCTACGTTTGTGCTTGGAACAGTAGGCGTCATGCTGACACTTGTCGGAGTGCCTCTCTCTCTCAAACTTTTTACTCTCAGCACGACACGGGGATTGCGCAGATGCAATTTTGATGAGGCTCTTGCCTCGTATCATTTGTGGAGTTGCATACGTGTGGCGGTACTTCTTGTGTGTGTCTGCTTTAATGTAGTGGTATATTATCTTGTTGTCGATGTCAAGAATCTGCTGTGCGCTCTTATCCCTTTGGTGGTGACTCTTTATTGCCTGCCGACAAAAGGCAAGATAGAGCGGCATCTTGAATCCTGCAATAACACAATAGACTGATGAAGCTTTCGGTCGTTATCGTAAATTATAATGTAAGGTTCTACCTTGAACAGTGTCTGTATTCTGTGGCAAAAGCCTCGGAGGGGATTTCCCATGAGATTTTCGTAGTGGACAATAACAGTACGGACGGTTCTGCTGCCTATATACGCTCTCGTTTTCCTGAAGTAGTTTATATAGAGAATGACGAGAATGTCGGTTTTGCGCGTGCAAACAATCAGGCAATTCGTCGGGCTTCGGGAGAGTATGTCTTGTTGCTCAATCCCGATACTATACTTGGAGAGGACATGCTGCGCGATTGTATCGCCTTTATGGACTCACACGGCGATGCTGGTGCGGCTGGGGTAAGGATGTTGAGAAATGACGGATCGTTTGCACTGGAATCGCGGCGTGGCATTCCTACACCATTCACTTCGCTGTGCAAAATGAGCGGACTATGCTCATTGTTCCCGAAAAGCCGCTTGTTCGGACGCTACTACATGCAATACCTTGATGATGCTTCCATTACTCCTATTGAGATTATTTCGGGAGCGTGTATGTTCATACGTACAGAGACCCTCAGGAAAAGCGGATTGCTTGATGAGGCCTTTTTCATGTATGGAGAGGATATTGACCTTTCATACAGGCTTATGCAGACCGGGAAGAGCAACTATTATATTCCGACACGAATCTTGCATTACAAAGGAGAGAGCACGGAGAAAAGCTCATACCGCCATGTCTATGTGTTTTATCAGGCAATGCTTATCTTTTTCCGCAAGCATTACGGACATTACAGTTTCTTGCTTTCGTTGCCGATAAAAATGGCGATATACTTCAAGGCATTCTGCACATATGTGACGCGTCAGGTGAAAAAGAGGGTGGAAAGCAAGGAAAACTCTTTGGAATATATGCAGAAAAGGAAATACCTGCTTGTGGGTACGGAAGAAAGTGTATGTCGCATGAAGCATGTTGCGTCAGGCTATAGACTGGATTGCCAGTGTGTGGTGGCGGATGCCAACTTCTTGAAGTCGGGACATTCCTCGTCTCCCGAGCTGTATGCTGGCTATGACTATATTGTATATGACACGGACTTGTTTTCTTTCAAGGACATATTCCGCTTTTTCGAGAAAAGTTCTGACTGGAGCATTCCACCTATGATAGCAACTTATCTGTCTGCCAATCATTGTATCGTTACCGGTAATTATGTGTTTGAGGAACGTTGATGACAGACTGGTGATGTAGCAGTGTTATGCAGGTGGTTTTGTCGCACCATACTTGTTTTTTATCGTATCATACCGGTGATTTTGCTATACCACATTTTATATATAATCCCATGCAATTTGACAATTCAAAAATAAGACGTCAGGATCGCACGCTTGACGAATCGGCTGCCATTGAGCTTTTGAATAATGGCGAGTATGGAGTTCTTTCGATGGCCGACAGCGAAGGTATGCCATATGCTGTTCCGTTAAGCTATGCTTACGATGGAGAAGAATCGATTTATATTCATTGTGCGATGGATGGACATAAGACAGACATCATAAGACAGAATAGTAATGTGGTGTTTGTTGTAGTTGGCAATACAGAAGTCTTGCCGTCTCAGTTCACAACATGCTATGAGAGTGTGCTGGTTAGGGGAATGGCGCAAGTTGGGCTTTCTGAAAGTGAAAGACGCAAGGCTTTGCGTTTGATTCTTGAAAAATATTCTTCCGATGATATGGCTGTCGGACTGCGCTATGCGGAAAAATCGTTTGCTCGGACAAATATTATCCGTATTGATATTGCGTTGATGAGTGGTAAGACAAAGAGGGTGAGATGATGGTGTAATAGTGTTCCTGCTATAAAAAGAATGGGATGAAATGGTTCTAATATTGTCTGTTCTGCATTTGAGGAAAATAGATAAAATGTAGTCTTGTTGCCTGTTTTTTTGCATAAAATGTTTAATAACATGAAATGTAATGGCACTTGTGGTAAATAATATCATACATTTGCTGATAAATTGCAGGTCTCTGAATTTACAGTGAGATGTATAGGGGTACTTGTTTTTTGATGGGATGAAAAAATGATGAATACAGGGCGAAGTTACCAGTTTACAATGGAAGGCAGATTATAAAGTTTTGTGTCTAACTTTGGGGGTGCAGTTCACTTTAGCTTATCTTGTTTTTTTATCATTCTATATACAAGATAATTATAATTATAAAACAAATAGATTATGCTTATTTTCAAAAATGATTTGAGGCGGAATGGAACGAGGACATTAAAAAAGTGCTTGCCGATACTTTTGGGAGCTATGGTACTTGGTGTCTCTGTGTCAACTCATGCGCAAGAAAAAAAGAAGCCGGTATTGAGATACTCTACTTCTTCAAGTGTGCCTTCCGGATATGAAAGGGTTGGTAATACGATGCTTTACTATCGGCAAACTTCTTCTTCCATTGATTTTCAAGGTTGCTTTAATAGTTTGTATTATGGCTCGACCTATAGTAATGGTGGATATAAGGTGGCGATGCAGGTTAATAATGGTTCGGCTACTCAGATGAATTGTCTGAATGGTTCGACAGTCAATGGAGTTTCCTTTTCTGCATCGGTCGAACCACAGGGAGAGTTGGCAAGGGTGTGCTATACAGTAACCAATACAACGGAAGAAGATGTGTCTGTGTCGCTTGGAACACATGCGGATGTCATGATTGGCAGCAACGACCGCGCTCCGATTTCACGAAGGGTTGATACAACAGGCAGTACGTATGGTGTCACAATGAAAGACGGTAACGGAGCACAGCTTTGTGTGTTGTTTGGCAATGGGCTTGCCGGAGTTACAAGTGTTAGTGATTATTGGTTTGGTCATTATAATACGAACAGTAGTGCAAGCGGCATGGTTGGTAATTATTCTTCAGGCGGTAATTATATGGAGGAGAATGGTACTTATGATAGTGGGATGGGGTGGTGCTGGAAAAACAGGAACATTCCTGCCGGTGAGACAGTGGTGTTCTCTTATCTGATAGGTGTAGGTGAGGTAAACCTTGAGCCTCATTCCTCTTTTGAGGTCACTCCTGAAGATCCGGAAGGTTGGAATGACTTGTCCCGTCCTCATCGTCTTACTCTTGAGGGTGAATATGAGAGTCCTGCCGGTCTTGACGGCATGATTGAATATGCAATTGAAGACAGTGAGGAATGGTTGCGACTGACAGATATGATGTCGTCAGGAAGTACATTCTCTTCGAGCCTTGTTGTAATGTTTGATGCGGGAAGGGAAAAGCACACAATAAGATTTCGTACAATAGACAATGTTGGCAATACAACGATGCTTCCTCCTATTGAGTATGCTGACGTGTCGTTTTTTGACTACGATGGCATTGTTGGCCAAATCTATACGGGCGATTCATTATTTCAGACAGTAGAATGTGTAGGAATGGATTCATCGCACATTATCACATCTGGTTATCGTGATAACGTAAATGCCGGTTTGGCCACTTTCTATGTGGAAGGTGTATTTCCTTATACAATAGGACGTAAGTCGTGCTCTTTTAGAATTGATCCTGCGCCGCTTGTTGGGGGAATAGAACTTCCTGTTTCTGAATTTGTATATGATGGTTCTTTCTTTACACCGGAATGGCTGTTTACTGACGAATCGAACAATCTTCTGATAGAGGATGTGGATTATTCCGTGACATTTGATAATAACCGTTATCCGGGTGTTGCCACTGTTTCTGTTTCTGGTAAAGGAAATTATACTTCCACTTTATCGGAGAGTTTTTATATTGACAAGGCTGCATTGACGGATGATTTGTATATTGTGATGCTGCCGCAAGAAGACATTTGTTTTGACGGGAATGAGCATCAAGCTCTTTGCTCGTCAGTGGAAGGTGTTGGTGAGACTCATTTTATGTATGTCAGACATGATGACATGGAAGTGTTATCCGGTGTGCCTGTTGAAGAAGGTGTTTATGATATATACATGGAAATTGATGATGGATACTTGTATTATGGAAAGTCAAAGGAATATTTGGGCAGTTTCACCATCTATTGTTTTGATGATACTGAATGGGCGGCTTTGAATGCTTTGTATGCAGAGCTTGTCCGGATGGGCGGTAATTGTAATTGGAACATTTCGGATGGCATAAAGTCGGTATCTTCATTTGATGGTCTTACCATCAGACAGGGGCATTTGGTTGGTATTAATCTGTCTGGGATGAGCCTGTCTGGTACTTTGCCTTTGACTCTTGCGAACTTTACTCATCTTGAGTCTTTGGATTTGTCTTCAAACAATCTGTCAGGAAATCTTCCTGAATTTCTGATTGCTTTGAAAATGCAAAACTTGCAGGCTTTTTCGGTGTTGGGGCATTTGGATATTAGTAATAATAAGTTTGAAGGTAATGTCGGGGCTTTAGCATATTGTCTGCCTGAACTTACCGCGTTGAATGCGTCTCAAAATAAATTTGAGGATGTGTATCCTATGCTTTCTCCTAATATTACGGATTTAGATATTTCTTGTCAAGACATGAATCGGATTGTAGATTTAGACTTGTCAAAATTGTCTATAGATGAAATGGCTGCAAAGATTCCTACCATACTTTTATATGATCATGATAATCAGAAATATCGGACTGAAATAAATCTGTTCTTTACGACAGCGGATTTGTCTTCATGCAATCTGTTTGGCTCTGATGAGTGGGCTATGTTGTTGACAGTGGCAGACAACAGGGCTACAATTCCGTATATTTCGGCTCAGAATGCTTTTCATGGCAAAAGTGGTGACCTGTTGAATGTGGTGAATATGAATGCGGACAATACAATTGAGGGAAGCACATTAAAGGTTGCATTGAGTTTTGAACAGGGAGATGCAAACTTTGTGAATGGGGTGGATGCAGCAGACTTGCAGGCTACTATACTTTATGCTTTTGGTGGTTATCTCGATAAACCGTTTAATTATACGGCTGCTGATACATATCAGGACTCAAACATTAATGTGCAGGATGTGATATGTACCGTGAATATTCTTCTTGAAGACACAGTGGATAGTTTGGATGCCTTGATGTCAAAAAGTAGACGTTCTCAGTTAGAAGAGTCTGTTGCAGACTTTGACTCATATATCTATATGGATGGCAATCATATCGTATTCCATTCAGATGTTCCTGTAGCTTCATTGTCGGTGAAAGCCGTGGGGAATATAAAGTGGGATTTGGAAAAATATGGAATGATACAGTCTGTATATAAAAGTAATGTGGTTGGTTATTCGCTCAGAGGTGCTACTTTACCTGTGAATGAGGATATAGTGATAGGTGAGTGCGGAAGTAATGCAAGAATAAGTTCTGTATCTATGTCGGATATTGATGCCAATATGCTGAATGTTAGTGTGGTGAATAATCCTGTTACATCGGTGAACCATGTGGATGTTGAAAAGGGTGAGGTTGAAATTTATGGAATATCAGGTGTAAGACGAGATGCGCTGATGAAAGGTGTCAATATTATTAGGTATAAAGGTAAAACAGGAAAAATATTTAATAAATAAAGGATAGTATGAAAATGAAATATTTATTTGCTCTGATATGCGTTTTGCTTTCAGGTATTGCTACGGCTCGGAATAATACACTTTCTATACCTGATGTGTCGGTAGCACAAGGGAAATCTATAAGTTTGCCTGTCAATTTGGATAATACGGAAGATGTGGTTGCTGTGCAGTTTACATTGGCTGTGCCAGAAGGCATTACGTTGGATGTATCTTCTGCCTTGTTGTCTGAACGTTCAGATGGTCATGTGGTAAATATCCAGAAAGTGGGGACTGGTAAGTATATGGCAATGGTGTTCTCCTCAAAGAATAAATCTTTTATTGGAAGGACGGGGAAGTTGTTGTCAATTACTTTAAGTGCGTCAATAGACTTAGAAGAAGGGGACGAGTTGCCTCTGGCTTTATCTGATGTGGTGATAGGTGGACGTGATGGGGCTAATTTGTCCACAGGGTTCTTGGCTGGGAAAGTGACAATAGCCAAATCCCCGGATTTGTTTGTGTCGGATGTAGTTGTTGATAGAAGTGTTATAGAACCAAATGGCAGGGTCAGGGTTAATTGGCAGGTCTCGAATATTGGTGGTCTGCCGACAAATGCTGGTTGGACAGAGCAAATTCTTCTTGAAGGACTTGATGGAACAACCAAATTGTTGGGAACTGTATATTATGATGGAACTCTTCATCCAAACGCTATTGTCAGTAGAAGTGTAGAGCTAAATGTTCCTTTTGTGATTGGATTAGATGGTGATGCGAAGATTCGAGTACAGTTGACGGCTAACAGTAATGCAGGTGAGCCTTCATGGCTTCTGGATAACAATGTTGCATGGACGGAAACTACAGTAGAAGTGGGCAAGCAATTGGTTTTAACTCCGGATAAGGTCGGGATAGATGAGAAATCTGCGCAAATATATCGTTTTCAATTGTCCCGAAGCGGTAGTCTGTCGTCTGATGAGAGGTTTGAATTGAAAGGATGCTCAGATTCTCGTGTATCATTGCCTGAGTTTATAACCATATCCAAAGGACAGTCTGGAGTTTATTTCTATGCTCAGACAACAGCAAATGGACTTCTGGATAATGATTCTGTGGTGGATTTTACTGTTTCTGGGAATGGGTATTCAGAGGTTGCGTCTCATATAATTATAGAGGATGATGTCTTTCCTTCATTGTCTGTCGAATCAGATGTGCAAGATGTGACAGAAGGAGGCATAATAAAAATGATGGTATCTACAGAAAGAGTCTCCTCAAAGGATATAGAAGTAAAATTATCTTGTGATTTCATTTCTCGTTTTGAGATACCTTCTGACATTGTGATTCCAGCAGGGAAACGCAGTGTAGAAGTTGTAGTGAAGGCTGTTGAGGATGAGATACCTAATATGGAGGAAGTTGTTACATTTGTTGCTACAGCAGTAAAGCATAATTCGGCTTCTCTGAATGTGTTGTTGATTGATAACGATGTACCAACCTTGAAAATGGATTTGTTTCCTAAAGCTGTATCTGAAACGTCAGGCCCATTGGCTGTGACCGCAAAATTGCGTCGTGTGGACAATATAGATAAAGTGGTTACGGTAAAAATCTCAGATGATTCGGACGGGAACATTTATTATGGTCAGCAGTCTGTGATAATGGAAAAGGGAGTGGAAGAGGTTACGGTTAATCTTGGTGTAATAGATAATGCTATTGTTGATGGAGAACGTGCCTATAATATTTCTGCTGCTGTATGGATTGCGTCATGTGGATGTAATGCTAATAATGGAATGTCTGGTGGGGTGGTTTCTGCACCTTTGACTGTCTATGATGATGACGGTCCGGTATTGGCATTGACTCCATCAGCATCAGTTCTTAAAGAAAATGATGCTATGAATGTGACTGTGGTACGCAATACGGATGTGTTAGACGCTTTGACTGTTCATATAAGTTGCGATCATGATGCTGACATTGAGTATCCTTCAACAGTGGTTATACCGGCAGGTAAGACAGAAAGCACATTTGTGGTGACGTCAAAAGAGAACAATGTGAGTGGAGATGGATTTACGGCTGTATTGACTGTCGAGGCTGATGGATTTGCTAAAGGAAATGCCTGGTTTACTGTGAGTGATCAAACTTTGCCGGATGTGCAGATAACTGAGATTAATACAGTACAGAAATCTTTTGAGACAGGAGACACCGTGGATGTAACTGTTGTATTGACAAATACGGGAAACGCTGTATTACCAGCTTCTGTTTCTGTGAGGATTTTTGACAAAGGTAAATCTTTTGCAATATCTACTGCCTATACAGAGGTACCGATAGATCCAATGCAATCTTTGAATGTTTGTCAGAAGGTTGTTGTGACTGGTGAGATTGGCTCTTGGGCATTATATGCGGCAGTGAATGATAATAAATTAGCACAGGAACTGGATTATGGTAATAATACATCGAAGTTTGTGTATGTGGATGTTGTAGCTCCGTTCCATGTAACGTCAAAAACATCGAAGACTTTATATGAAGCAGGAGAGACGGTTTGTATTTCTGGTCATGCGGATGGTCGTAATACTCAAAATGCGGATGTTGAAGTATATATAATAAACCAAGGATATCGTCATGTATTGAATGCTGTGACTGATAAGGATGGTAATTTTAGTGTTGATTATATCCCGTTTGAGAACCAAATTGGACATTTTGTAGTAGGAGCTTGTTTTCCTGGTGAGAAAATGAGTGAGGAACAGTGCTACTTTGATATTTATGGAATGCAATTGGCGGACGGTGCTGTTATAACCTGTGATGTGTTGAAAAATGAAATCTTTAAAGGAAGCATTGTCGTTTCTAATCCGGGTGTTTTGCCGTTGAATAACGTAAAGGCTATATTGAAGGCTTTGCCTAATAACTGCGAAATAGAATTTTCTGATAATATAAGTACATTGAATGGTGGACAGTCTGCAAAAATTGGATTTACATTGAAAG
Organism: Roseburia sp.; assembly: GCA_023665185.1. Classification (GTDB taxonomy): domain Bacteria; phylum Bacteroidota; class Bacteroidia; order Bacteroidales; family Bacteroidaceae; genus RGIG8745. The sequence continues at coordinate 15,895 of JAMPEL010000018.1, read as the reverse complement.
GTATTAGTGTTTCTTCTGAGTTGGCTTGGGAGAAAATGAATATCTTGATAAGTGCTGACGAATGTGCTCCAATAAATGTACCTGTGTATTATTATGTGCGTGAGCCTCAAGGAAAATTGTCTGTTGATGTCTCTTCGATTAATGCTTCTGTGTCAATAGGCTCAACCCGTGATTATGTCCTTACTCTTACAAATATAGGCAAGGGAGAAACTGGAAATATAATGTTTTCTATGCCTTCGTGGATGAAACTGGCTACTTCTGCTGATATTCCATCTTTGTCAGAAGGTGAGATGGCATCTGTTGTATTGACAATTTCTACAAATGAACAGATGTCTGCCAATCAGTCGGTAACAGGACATATCGGAATCAATTGCAGTATGGGAAGTGGAATTTCCATTCCTTATAATATAGAACCCGTTTCAGAACTTGTTGGCGATCTCGTTTTGGATGTTTGCGATGAGTTTACCTATTATACATCTGAGGCACCACATGTCAGCAATGCCAAAGTACAAGTGAAGCATCCTGTTACAGGTGCGCTTGTGGCGGAAGGTGTAACTGAAACAGATGGAAAATATAGGATAACTCTTCCTGAGGGATATTATGCTGTTAGCATAACAGCAGACAGGCATGAGTCGTATTCTAATAATATTTATGTGAACCCGGGAAGACAAAATGATATTACTGTAAATCTGGGCTATACGGCTATTACATATAATTTTGTAGTGGAGGAAACTGAAATAGAAGATGAATACAAGATTGTGACAAAGGTCGTTTATGAGACTGATGTACCTCTGCCATGTGTGGTGCTTGGTGTTCCAGACAGAATTGACGGAGACAATATGAAAGCAGGTGAAAGTACTTTGGTCTATTTTACGGCAACGAATAAAGGACTTGTTACAGCCTTGAATGTGACAGTCAATATTCCAGAAGATACGGATGAATGGAAATTTGAAGCTTTGACGAGTTTGGAGCCATTTAATCTTCCAGCTCAACAAGCCGTTGCAATACCTGTTCGGATTACCCGATTGTTGGATGACAGTACAATGGAAGTACAACAGAGGATAGGAAAAAGAAAAGCGAATATTGTCACTTATTTTGGTAATTGCATGGCTGTGGTGTCGGCTGATTATGAGGCTCTTTGTGGTGATGAGCTGAAAAATAATAAGGCTTTGGAACGTATGGCCTTGAAAATGTGTGGAGCTGCTGCAACAGGCGCTGCTATTTATGATGCTTTGTCTTCTCTTGTCAGTGCCAGCGGTCTTGGTGGCGGTTTTGGTGGTCTGGGAACTCCTGGTGGAGCAGGTGGCAATAAAGTCACGTATGGAGAGACACACCATCCGGTCACCAGTGAGCAGTCGTTTAATATGTGCGATACGTGTGACACAAACAGAGCGGAGGCTATGGTTGATTTCTTCTTGGGTAAAACATTCCTTGCGCCAATTAATGAAGGTATGAATATGGCTGCTCAAGGTGCTCAGAATATGCGGGAAACAAAAGAATCGAAGGTTCGTATGATGTTGACAATGTCGGCATTTGAAAAACTTTGTGACTATATTTCTGAGCAAAGAAGGATGCGGGTACTTGGTGAGGTTGGATCCGAAGTTATGGGATGGATTGATGATTTTGTAGAGGTAATAGATATTATCACACAAGAATGTCCGGTATCCGATAATACAGAATCTGATGTGAAAGGCAGGAAGTCTTCCACCTCATTGAGGAGTTGGCAGAAGCAATATAACGATGTGGCACGTAGAGTGGCAGATTATATGTTGAATTATGACCGCCTTTTGCTTGAGTTCTTTGGTGATAAGGATTGGTATATTGGTGATATGGAAGAAAAGAAAACCTTGTTCAGTTTGCTGTTGGAAAAAGATGATGTAACCGTTGAACAAGCTCTTTCTGTAAAGCCATTGTCTATGACAGATGAACAAGTGATAGCTTTTTTGGAAAGAATCAATAATACAGTTGAGGGGATTGATACAGATAACTGTATTCATTGGAATCGTGTGGATGATATTGTGAACGTATCAAAGGTGATGGATGAACAGGCTGTCAGTGAGGGCTATGAATCTTTGGCAGATCAGTATCAGGAAGCATACGATATTTGCATGGAGAAATATGGTGAGATTTCTTCTTCTGTATGTGCTTCAATTACACTGCAATTTTCGCAGTCGATGGTGATGACTCGTCAAGCGTTCCGTGGAACTCTTACCGTATTTAATGGTCATGATACGGATGCAATGAAAGATGTCAAACTCAATCTTACGGTAAAGAATCAAGAGGGCAATATGGTGACAAGTCATGAATTTCAGATAAATCCAGAGGCAATTGACGGGTTTGATGGAAACCTGAGCTTGACAGATGGATGGACCTTAGATGCGCAGAAAAACGGTGTGGTGAAGGTTTTGTTTATTCCAACAAAGTATGCTGCTCCTACTGTGGCGGAATTGTATTCTTTTGGCGGCACACTTTCTTATACAGATCCGTTTACAGGATTGGAGGTGGTTCGTGAACTTTCTCCTGTTGTGCTGACTGTCAAACCGTCTCCGAACCTTGACTTTACTTATTTTATGCAACGTGACATCAAGGGTGATGATCCTTTCACAGAAGAAGTGGAGCCAAGTGAAGAGGCTGAGTTCTCTTTGCTTATCAATAATATAGGTTTTGGTGATGCCATTCATGTGCAAATGGTGACAGAACAACCTGAGATTATTGAGAATGAGAAAGGATTGTTGATTGATTTTGAACTTATAAGTAGTCAATTGAATGGCAGGGAGAAAACATTGGCATTAGGTGGTAGCGTGGCAACCGATTTTGGTACTATTCCTGCCAAAAGCACATCGTATGCACAGTGGTGGCTGAAAAGCTCATTGCTTGGTCATTTTACGGACTATAATGTTGAGGCCACTCATGTAACAAGTTATGGAAACCCTGACTTGTCTTTGTTGAATGAGGTTACGATACATGAATTGATCCGAAGCCTTGAAGTGGCTGACGGAGAAGACAAGATTGTAGGTTTTATGACAAACGATATTACAGATGCAGAAGATACACCTGATATGATTTATTTCTCAAATGGAGAAATTGAGAGTGTATCTGTGGCGCAATATGCAACTATACAGAAGGTGTCTGAAACGGATTATTTGCTTCGTGTTGTTCCCGGAAATGAGAGATGGAGCTATGGTAATGTCGCTGATCCTACTTATGGAATATCGGATTTGAAATCTGTAGTACGTCAGAGTGATGGAAAAGAAATCTCATTGCGCAATTTCTGGCAGACAGACAGGACATTACGCGATGGAAAAGACCCGCTATATGAGAATCGGATACATTTTGCAGATAAGTTTGAATCTTTGAATGAAGAAACTTATATTCTTACATTTGAGCCAGTACCTGATTTACAGCTTGAGGTTGCCTCAATAGAAGGTGTGCCTGATGAGGATGCTCTTGTGGTCGAGCCTTTGGAGTCGGTCAATGTGGTATTCAATAAATCAATCAATCCTGCTACATTTACAAAAGACGACCTTTCTCTTTCTGTGCAAGGGGTAAAGCAAGATATGAGTCTTGTCAATCTTACTACAAATGACAACAAGACATTTAAAGTGGATTTTTCCGCTCTCAATAAAACAGTCGGAAATGGATATTTTGTACTTACTGTGCAGACATCCGACATTACAGACTATGAGGGGTATCAGGGAAAGAACGGTAAGACTACTGGATGGATTATGTATCGTGATGGGTTTGTAGCTTTGAATACAGCCGCTTATCCTGAAGTGGCGGGAACTGTACAGTGTGTGGTAAAATCATCAGACAGCAAGTCGGGAACTGCGACTGATTCTGATGATGCTGCTGCGAGATATGGTGATGTGGTTGTATTGACTGCGACATCAAATCATGGATATGAATTCAGGAATTGGACACTTAATGGAGAGGTCATTTCCAATGAACCGGAGTTTGAATATACAGCAATCCATGATATGGATGTGGTGGCAAACTATTCAACAAAAACTTATTCTGTAGCAATTGAAGATGCCACAGAAGAGGGTGGTATATTGGGTGCGTCTTCCGGATTGTATTCGTTTGGTGACGAATTGAAGCTTGTTGCGGAGCCGAATGAGGATTATGTTTTTGTATGTTGGACTGTAAATGGTGAGAATGCCGGTTCGGACGATGCGCTTACAGTGATTGTTGACGATTCATTAAGTATATCTGCCAAATTTAAGCGTGATATATATCAGCAAGATATGATATTTGCAAGAGGATGGAACTGGATTTCAAACTATATTGACGAGCAGATTCCTGTAAGCCGCATTCTTGGTAATGTGAGTCGTGTGCTTGGTCCGTCCAATACGTTTGTCTATGATTCCGAATACGGCATTAATGATGATTGTGCTGCATTGCTTCCGGGCTTTGCTTATAAGGTGAATGCTTCTTATGCAACGATGAAATCTTTCAAAGGACGAGTTCATGATGTAGAGAATGATTGTATAATGCTTCAAACCGGATGGAATTGGATTTCATATCCTTATTTTGAAGCAAGAGCAACCGATGTTTTGGTGAATGTGGAGGAAGGAGATTGTGTAGTATCGCAAACCGGATTTTCCGAATATGCCAATGGATATTGGGAAGGAACCCTTAAAGATTTTGTACCAGGTTCAGGCTATTTGTATAAATCAAGTTCTGACAAGCCTTTGATTTTCAATTTTATGGATGCTTCTGTTGCGGCTAATGACAAAGCAAGCGGACAATTGACAAATGTGGATATGCGTAAATATCCGTCCACAATGAATATGATTGTCGACCTTACTCAATTGAAAACCGAACTAGCGAAGTCTGATTGTCGCATTTATGCGATGGCAGAAGATGAACACCGGGGAGAAGCCGTTTATATTGATGGATTGTATTATCTTACAGTATATGGCGAAGAACCTGTTCTCATCTCGTTCTTTGTGGAAGATTGTGTAAGCGGAACAATATACAAGGCAAAAGAAACATTGTTCTTTAATGAAGATATGGTAGGTGGGCGCAAGTCTCCGTATATTTTGACAATAGAAGACGATGTGACGAAGATTTCTTCTTTGACATCCGATGCTTCAAAGATGAGAGTATATAGCATTGAAGGTATGTTGCTTTATAAGGAGGCTACGATGGAAACCCTTAAGAGGCTTCCTCGCGGTTTGTACATTGTTAATGGTCAGAAATATATTGCGAGATAAGTTTTTTAGTCGGCAAGAATATTTGCCGTTACCATATTGGATCTTGTCTCGAATGATAAAGGGCAAGCCTGAAACTCTTTTTTTTAGGGTTTTCAGGCTTGCCCTTTTTCTTTATCCTGTTTCGTCAACGTGTCGCCCTTAATTCATGCGGGAGTAGAGGAAGCCCTAAACCTGAACTATTCTGCCGCACATATTGGCGGGCAACAGTATGTGGACAAGGGATGTTGGTATTGTGTCACTTGGGCGGGAAGTATGTTTTTTATCTTGTTTTTATAGAGTTGAGTCCTGACGTAGATGATGTTTTGCTGATGAATCTGACAGGCTTTTTGATTTTCTTATAAATGTGTTGTTTAGTGCGTTTTGATGTCTTGTTCTGTCAAAAAAAATATTGATTTTGTATTAAAATGCTGACATTTTGATATGTTAAAACCTGCCTTCGTAGAATCGCCTCAAAATGAGCCAGACCTTACCTCGGTTGCATTTGAGCGATTCTACGAAGGGTTTTAAATCCTGAAAGCCAAGTGGGCAAACAGAACAATTCGACCGACTAAAAGATATATAATTTCAAGCCGAAACACACCCCTTCTCCCCAAAAGTGCTTAAAAAGTCAAAATTACAAGGTGCTGAAAATTTATTTGCAAGGCGCACCGGTTTTTTTTTCAAGGTGAAGTAAATTTATTTTCAAGGCGCACAAAATTTTCAAAGCCCGTTTTTTGCCCCAAAATCAGGTGTTTTTTCGAATCACTTTCAAAAAGATGGCAGCCGCCTTTTTCATGCCCCGAAAAACAAAAATCGATTTTGAACCCCGAAAAAGACGATTTTAAGGCGGAAATTTCATAACTCGCTGATTATCAATATATTCTATTTTGACTCCAACCATGCGTTTTACATCAAAAACTGCATGGTTTTTGCTGAAAATATATCTAATTGATTATCAATGACTTATCGGTAAATATTCAAAAATCAAGCACCGAGTCAAGGTCGATTGCCGCCCCAAATGTTAAAATCCGCCTTCCCGTCCAAGGTGACATAATGTCAAAACACACCCTGCCCGCATACTGTTGCCCTGCAATATGTACGGCAGGATGGTTTGGGTTTGAGACTTCCGTTTATAAAGTGCGTACAAGAGACACAACAGATATGGAGACGTTGCAATATATTGGTAAGGGTTATGTCCGCAGTGTATCGCGTATCATTCAAAATGTCGGATGAACCAAAGAAGTTCTGCCAAAACCATATTTGCATACTTATAACTCAGTATGTTTTCAACTGAAATCCAAACAAATTACCAATATGTATGATATAATGTCACTTTTTAGGCTATTATCTTGGCTGATTGAAAGAAAAACGATAATTTTGCATCGAAAAAGAAAAATATTTATATGAATAGCAAGATTACATACCATCATCATCATCTCAACGAAATATCTCGGTGGGCAGATTGACGTGTATGGGTGTCATATATATAATAAAGAGGGCTTGCCGAAATGAAATTTCGGAAAGCCCTTCTTTTTTATCAAACACGATGAATGATTTTTATTGAGAACTATAAACAAAATATATCATGTTAAGAATAGCAGTACAGTCGAAAGGACGACTAAATGAGGACACAATGACGCTCCTGCAAGAGGCAGGAATAAAAGTGAGCAGTTCAAAGAGAACGCTGCTTGTACAGTCTGCGAATTTTCCGGTAGAGATTCTTTTTCTCCGCGATGACGACATTCCGCAGACTGTTGCCGATGGAGTTGCCGATGTTGGTATTGTCGGTGAGAATGAGTTTGTAGAGCGCGATGAGGACGCTGAAATCATCAAAAGGCTTGGTTTCAGCAAGTGTCGTCTGTCGCTTGCCATTCCAAAAGCTGTGGACTATAAAGGTGTGGAATGGTTTAGAGGAAAGAAGATTGCCACATCATATCCGGGTATTTTGCGGAAGTTCATGAAAGAAAACGGAGTGGAAATGGACATTCATGTCATTACTGGCTCGGTGGAGATTGCGCCGGGTATAGGGCTTGCCGATGGTATATTTGACATTGTTAGTTCCGGTTCTACACTTGTCAGCAACAACTTGAAGGAAGTGGAAGTGGTGATGAAAAGCGAGGCTTTGCTAATTGGTAATAAGAAACTGTCTGCTGACAAGAAAGAGATTCTGTCAGAATTGCTGTTCCGTGTGGAGGCTGTGATGGCGGCAGAAGACAAGAAATATGTGCTGATGAATGCCCCGACGGAAAAGATTGACGACATTATACGGGTATTGCCCGGCATAAAAAGTCCGACGGTAATGCCTCTTGCCACAGCCGGATGGAGCAGCATACATACTGTACTCGATGAGAAATGCTTTTGGGAGATTATCGGTCAACTGAAAGCACTTGGTGCGGAAGGCATACTTGTTCTGCCTATTGAGAAGATGATATTATGACATCTTTCGGGATTTCCTTAAAAGAGACATGAAGAGTCGGAAAACTTTTTAATGTGAAAATCAAATATTTATGCAGATAATTAAATATCCAGAAATAGATGCGCTACAGGACATTCTTGAACGCCCTCATAAAGATGTGGAGGAATTGTTTGGAACTGTGCGTGCTGTGCTTGACCGTGTCAGTACAGAGGGAGACAAGGCTGTAAAAGATTATGAGTTTATGTTCGACAAGGTGCAACTCGATAGCCTTGCCGTAACAGCCGAGGAGATGGATGAGGCAGAACGAGTCATATCTCCGGAGTTGCGTGAGGCACTGGAGCAGGCGCATTCAAACATTGCAAAGTTCCATTCCGCGCAAAAATTTGAGGGTAAAAAGATTGAGACATGTCCGGGAGTTGTGTGTTGGCAGAAAGCGGTGGCAATAGAAAAAGTGGGATTGTACATTCCGGGAGGCACAGCTCCGCTATTCTCCACAGTATTGATGTTGGCTACTCCCGCACGTATTGCCGGATGCCGTGAGATTGTGTTGTGCACACCTCCGGGAAAAAACGGAAAAGTGCATCCGGCCATTCTTGTTGCTGCTCGTGTGGCTGGAGTTGACAATATATTTAAGATAGGTGGTGTGCAGGCAATTGGTGCTATGGCATACGGTACAGAGACAGTGCCGAAAGTCAGCAAAATATTCGGTCCTGGAAACCAATATGTGATGGCAGCCAAACAGCAAGTGTCGCTCCATGATGTGGCGATAGATATGCCTGCCGGACCATCCGAGGTGGCTGTTGTGGCAGACGATACAGCCAATCCTGTGTTTGTGGCTGCGGATTTGTTGTCTCAGGCAGAACATGGTGCAGACAGTCAGGTTGTGATGATTTCCACCAGTGAGGCGATGATTGAAAAAGTGGCGGCAGAAGTGGATCGTCAGCTCCAATTGCTTCCCCGTAAGGATTTTGCGGCATTGTCATTGGAAAAAAGCAAACTTGTGCTTGTTGGCAGCCGGGAGGAGGCAGCGCGCATAGTGAACGAATATGCTCCAGAGCACCTTATTCTGGCTGTGGCTGATTATATGGATTTTGCCGAAAAGGTAGTCAATGCGGGTTCTGTATTTCTTGGGCATTACTCGTGTGAGAGTGCCGGCGACTATGCTTCCGGCACAAACCATACATTGCCTACGAGTGGGTATGCGAAAGCTTATAGTGGAGTGAGTCTCGACAGCTTCATCCGTAAGATTACATTTCAGGAACTGACTGCCGATGGGGTGCGTCATATAGGCAAGACTGTGGAGGTTATGGCTGAAAACGAGCAACTCAACGCACACAAAAGCGCTATGACTGTGAGACTTGCCACGGTGTAGACTGCCACATTGATACATTAATGAACAACAGAAGTATATGAAAGAACTAAGTAAACTTGTCCGTAAAAATATATGGGAATTGAAACCTTACAGTTCCGCCCGTGATGAATATAAGGGCATCAAAGCGGAGGTGTTTCTTGACGCGAATGAGAATCCTTATAACAAACCTATCAATCGTTATCCAGACCCTCTGCAAGAGGACTTGAAGGCGGTGATAGCTCCATTGAAAGGTGTAGCTCCCAACCAAATTTTTCTTGGAAATGGTTCGGATGAGGCTATTGACATTGTGTTCCGTGTGTTCTGCCGTCCCGGGATAGACAACGTTGTGGCCATTGACCCGACATACGGAATGTATGAAGTCTGTGCTGATATCAATGATGTGGAATACCGTAAAGTGCAGCTCAATGCGGATTTCCATTTTAGTGCGGACAGGCTTTTGGCGGCATGTGATGAGAATACAAAACTGATATTTTTGTGCTCTCCGAACAATCCGACAGGAAACAATCTGCAACGGGAGGAGATTGAAAAAACTTTGCGTGAGTTTCAGGGAATAGTGGTTGTCGATGAAGCATATTCTGATTTTTCAAGAAATCGCCCTTTTCGTCTTGACTTGGCGGACTATCCGAACATGGTGGTGCTGAATACTTTCTCAAAAGCATGGGGATGTGCTGCCATACGTCTTGGAATGGCATTCGCCTCGCCTGAGATAATCGGTCTGTTCAACAAGGTGAAGTATCCTTACAATATCAATAAACTGACACAGGAAAAAGCTTTGGAAACGTTGTCTGATTTGACCAAGATACACCAGCGCATCAATATGATTGTGGAGGCGCGCCAGTCGCTGATGGAAGCCTTTGCCGTGCTTCCGGTATGCCTGAAAGTATATCCTACCGATTCCAATTTCTTTCTTGTGAAGGTAAACGATGCCGATAAAATATACGATTATCTTGTTCGCAACGGGATTATTGTTCGCAACAGAAACCGTGTATCGTTGTGCGGAGGATGTTTGCGCATCACTATTGGTACTGTGGAAGAGAATACGAAACTGTTAAGTGCAATGCGTAAGTACAGATAATAAAATGATGAAGAGGGCTTTATTTATAGACCGTGACGGGACAATTCTTGTCGAGCCGGAAGACGAGCAGATAGATTCCTTTGAGAAGTTCAGATTTGTACCGGGAGTGATACGAAACCTCAACTTTATACGTACCAGACTTGATTTTGAGTTTGTGATGGTGAGCAACCAAGACGGGCTTGGCACGGCATCTTATCCGGAGTCAGATTTCTTTCCGACCCACAATCTCATGCTTGATGTGTTGAGGGGAGAGGGAGTGAGTTTTGATGATATTCTGATAGACCGCTCTTTTCCGGAAGACAATCTGCCAACCCGAAAGCCCGGTACGGCTATGTTGGGAAAATATATGGATGGCGACTATGACCTGAGAAATAGCTATGTGATTGGTGATAGGGTAACAGATGCGCAGCTTGCCAAAAATATCGGGTGCAAGGCTTTGATTCTTGCCGATAAGCTGCCGGAGCCGTTGGCTTCTGATTCTGATATTGTACTTGTAGACTCTTGGGACCGAATCACCGAAATACTTTTTGCAGGAGAACGCATTGCCAGTGTAAGGCGCACAACCAAAGAGACAGACATAGATATTTGTATAAATCTCGATGGAACCGGACAAAGCGATATTTCCACAGGGTTAGGATTCTTCGACCACATGCTTGAGCAGATTGCAAAACATGGAAGCATGGACGTGAGGATACGTGTGAACGGTGACCTCAATGTGGATGAGCATCATACCATAGAGGATACGGGAATAGCGCTGGGTGAATGTCTCGGCAAGGCTCTTGGTGACAAGCGCGGAATAGAACGCTATGGCTACTGCCTGCCTATGGACGACTCATTATGTCAGGTGGCACTTGATTTTGGCGGACGTCCGTGGCTTGTTTGGGAGGCAGACTTCCATCGCGAGAAAGTGGGTGACATGCCTACCGAAATGTTCCTGCATTTTTTTAAAAGTCTGAGTGATGCTGCCAAAATGAATCTGAATGTCAAGGCGGAGGGAACGAATGAGCATCATAAGATTGAAGGCATATTCAAAGCTTTTGCCCGCGCTGTGCGTATGGCGGTAAAGCGGGATATATACAAGTTTCAGCTGCCTTCGAGCAAGGGTGTGCTTTGATTATGCGAACAGACTTGAATTATAGTCCGGTCGTGTCGGTTATGAATAATGAAAATACAGAATAAACAAAATGTCCAAAAGTGATTATATAAAAGCCAACAAAGATTGGTTGAAAGCAAAAGCAAGTGAGGAGGATGTATGTGCCTTGTCGAAAGGAGTGCTGTATAAGGTGCTGGCTTCAGGAGAAAAGACAGGCTCACGTCCATCGCCACGAAGCATTGTGACGGTACATTATACAGGATGGACGATTGACGGCAAGCAGTTTGACAGCAGCCGTGGAGATGTGCCGTTGGCAATCCGTTTGTCTGATCTCATTGAAGGCTGGATTATAGCCTTGCAGCAGATGCGTGTGGGAGATAAATGGGAAATATACATTCCGTCGGAACTGGGGTATGGAAAGTTTTCGCAACCGGGAATACCCGGAGGGTCGACATTGATATTTGAAGTGGAACTGTTGGGCATCGCCTGATTTTTTGAGAGGCTATAAAGTTATGAGACAAACGTTCTTGTGCAGGATTTATTTCATACTGATTCTTGCGGTGAATGTAGCTCTTGTAATTTTATAGCCTTTGTTTTTGTCGGATTTTTAGATTCATGATGGTTAAATCTTTCAATGAGTGTTTTTTGCTTTTTGTTTTTTCTATAACTTTGTTGCTGTCTAACGACTATACAGATTAATATCTTTATAGTATGAGACAATGAGCTTAAAATAAAATTTAATCAAAACACATCATAACTCTTCACTGATAATGAATGGACATGACCACTCTGTTAATACGGTAAGTTTACCGTATTTCCGTTTCTATGCCATGATATTGCTTTTATGCATGGCAAATATGGTTTTTTCTCAAAGTTTTTATGACAAATCCCCGTATTATCACTACGTTTCTACATCTGATGGATTGAGTGATAATCATGTGGTACGAATAAAGCCGTTGCCAGATAGATTTGTTGCGGTTGGTACGTGGGGAAATATAAATCTTTATGATGGAGAGCGTTTTGAGAGTCTTCCATTATCCCCGTCAACTTGTTATCACGTGCCTGACAGCAAGATGCTGTTTCAGATGGAATGCGACAATCATAAACTTTTATGGATGAAATGTGTGAATGAACTGTGGTGTCTTGATTTGTTTCGAGGACGTTATGTCGAGAATTTTGACTCGCTGTTCAAAAATATATGTCCAAGCATAAAAGCGGGTGAGAAGGTTTGTAATGTTTTTGTCGATAGTGACATGAACGACTGGCTGGTCATGAACGGGAAAATATACGATCCGGTCATGAAGAAGATGGTCCCATTGCCAAAAACGATGGAAGACGTATGCTTTCTGGAACGCGGTGACACTTGCATTGTGGTAATGGATACAAAGGGAGAATGTGTATGTTATGACAGCCGTACTCATGACATTCGTTTCCATTGTAGGAATAAGGATATACCGTCACTTGATTATTGGGAAGTTTTGACAACGTATGGCGAAGATGGAAATATATATCAGATGTATGTAGGAAACAAAAGCCATCTGTATCGTTTTACACCAAAAACATGCAGTTTTGACTGCATTTACACCTCGGACTATATGATACGATACATGACTCTCTCGCCTGATAATTGCTTTTGGCTGACGAGCCGTCATGGTATCCAGATACTTGACATTAATGGCAAATTGAAAAAGCGTATTAATAGCTTGCCTGTAAGAAACAAAGGAATCATAGAATGTACAGATGTGTCTACTGTGGCATTTGAGGGGAGGTCTGACGGTATTGTATGGTTGGGGCTTACTGATACAGGCATTCTTTATAGCCATAATTGCAGCCATGCAATGACATCGGCGGATAATCCCGAATCATTGGGGCTTCCCGATACTTTGGCAAGTTTTTTTCACCGCCGCCGCAGTCTTCAATATAAAGATGCTTTAAGTTATCCCTACAATGATGAGTTGAAGGATTGTCGTGGGTGGGTATGGAGAGCCTCGTCACATGGATTGTTGTTGGTGATTCCCGGCAAAGAAGAGCGTATGTTAGGTAAGTCGGATGGTCTTTCCAATGCGTATATACATTCGTTGGCGGAAGATAAGGAAGGCGTGATTTGGATGGCTACAAGTGGCGGCATATCATCTGTTGTGGTTGGGAATGATGACAGCTGCCTGAAAGTCACCAATTATGATGAGTCGGAAGGATGTCTTGAAGGTGAATATTATCCGTGTAATGCGACATGCCTTGATGATGGCAGGATTGTGATGCAAGGTTTTGCCGGATGGACTGCTTTTATGCCGAATGACGTGAAAAAGAAAAGTCAGGCGTTGAGTCCTAAGTTGGTGCGTATTACAGTAAACAATGTGGTGCTTCATGCAGGTGATAACAATGGGATGGTCATGCTTGATTCTGAGCCTCCTTATATAGATAAGATGGAGCTTGACTATGACCAGAATCAAATATTCTTTGAGTTTTCCGCATTTAATTTTGCGCATCCGATACAGACTTTTTATCGTTGGCGTCTTGTCAGCGATAATGATACCGCATGGAATTATGCTTCATATCAAAGTACACCTATGCTTGTGAATGAGAAAGGGATGCTTAATTTGCCTGCCATACACCTTGTTCCTGATAATTATCGTCTTGAAGTGGAAGCCTCGTATGCAGGGAGGGCTTTTGGAAATCGTTGTGTGTTCGAGTTTCGCATTCTTCCACCCTGGTGGCGAACTTGGTGGGCATATACCTTGTATGTGTTGCTGTGCGTATTGGCTGTTTGTGCCGTGGTGTGGAAATACATGCGTGACAAGCAGCGTGAGTTGGAGTGGAAACGTCAAGAAGATATTTTGCAATTACGGATTCAGCACCTGTTGGAACATGCCGAATTGCAGCCAATAATGCACTCTGATGATGGTGCTGAGTGCAATGATGAGTATGATTCACAAGAACAATACAGAATTTCAGAGCAAGATAATGAATTTATTCAGAATGTAGTGGCTAAGATAGAGGAGCACATTAATGAGACTTATACAGTTGAGCAGCTTGCAGTGGACATGTGCATGGAACGCACTGGACTTTACAAGCGTCTTACAGCTCTCATTGACCAGTCTCCGCAGACTTTTATTCGTTCTATACGTTTGCAGCGCGCCGCCGATTTGGTCGGACAGACAAGCCAAAGTATAAGTGACATTGCTTATGCGGTCGGTTTTACTTCTCCATCATATTTTGTGAAGTGCTTCAAGGAAAAGTATGGTTGTACACCCGGAGAATACAGAAGCAGAAAGAATGTGGCAAATGTACATGGAGGCAGTGAAGACAAATGACTTTTGGATAGGGAAGATGGGACTGTCCTTGATGTTTGTTTGACTTGCCTTTATAATCTCTATAGTTTACTTATATTGGATACAATCCAGTGCCTGCCTGAAAGAGATGCTGATAAGAAGACATCTCTTTCAGGCAGGTTATATTTTTGGGGAAGTGTGTTTATGGGATTATAATCTCATAGATTTCAAACTTTTTGTCAGGGACTACAAAGAGCATTATCATTTTCTTTTTTCCTATTTTATAGAGTGTGCCCGCCTCCGAATGCAGGCTGTCACTGTATGTAGTCTGTGGGTCGTTGTTTACGCTCCATCCTCCCAAAAATATTTTGGATGTGGAATCGTTGTCATATATGTATCCCGATTTGCGCTGGCTTCCTGTAACCTTTTCAAAAAATGTCTGTCCGTCTTTTTCCTTGAAATGGCAGGAGAAGTATGGATATGAGAATATACCGTCACTGTTTACTTGTATAGACCTTACTTTTCGGTAAGCCGACAGATCTTGCAATGAGAATGTCTGCTCGCTTGCCGTAAGCAGGGCGCTTACCGTTTTGCGTTCATTGATGCCATAGGCATTGTTGTCCAGTGCCTCAAGCAATTTCAATGCTTTCTCTTTGGGCATGACAAGGCGGTCGTAGTCTTCATGATGGAGAAGGTCTTGTAGCGATGGATTAATATAGGTATTTCCCGACTCTGTGTGTTTCTCTTCAATGCAGCTCGTTGTGCTGTTGGGCAAATCTTCATGGATTGTTGTCTGCGCAATGGTCTGCATAGGCGCGACAGCAAGACACATGACCGTAAAAGCGAAGGATATATTTTTGTTCATGATTGTTTTTGTTGTATTCTATTATTGTGTTCTGTATTTCTGTAATGTTTTTATATCGTGAGATATGATTGTGTAAAGGTATATAATTATGTCATTCCATACAAATCTTTTATGATATATCGGGCTAGTATTTGCGGGGAAGTCTGTTTGGAAATTATGTGATACCTGTTAATGTGTCAGTGAAATGCAAGAAATACTGATAATTTGATATGTTAAAACTCACCTCCGTAGAATCGCCTTGAAATGAACCAAACCTTACCTCGCTTCCAAAAACGCGATTCTACGGAGGTCTTTGAGTCCCAAAAATCAAGAAGACAAATAGAATAATCCGACCGACTAAAAGATATAGAAATTCAACCCCAAACACACCTTTTCCATCCAAAAGCCCACAAAAAGCCAAAATTACAAGGTGCTGAAAATTTATTTACAAGGTACACTGATTTTTTTCGCAAGGTGAACGAAATTTATTTTCAAGGCGCACAAAATTTTCAAAGCCCGTTTTTCGGCCCAAAATCGGGTATCTTCTCGAATCATTCCCTCAAAAAGACGGCAACCGCCTTTTCAATGCCCCGAAAAACAAAAATGGATTTTGAACCCGAAAAAAGACAAT
>JAMPEL010000017.1 GCA_023665185.1 Roseburia sp. | reverse complement strand
ACCCAAAATTGCAAGGTGCTGAAAATTTATTTACAAGGCACACTGATTTTTTGCGTAAGGTACACAAAAATTATTTTCAAGGCGCACAAAATTTTTAAAGTCCTTTTTTCAGGCTAAAATCGGGCATTTTTCCAGATTGCGCCATCAGAAAAAACACAATCAGCTTTTTCATGCTCCGAAAAACAAAAATGGATTTTGAAGCCGGAAAAAGACTATTTTAAGGACAAATTCTCATAACTCGCTGATTATCAACATATCCTATTTTATGCTCAACCCTTAGTTTTTGATCAAAAACTGCGACTTTTTCGCAAAAACATATTTGCCTGATTATCAGTATTTTATCTATGCAGCCTCAAAAATAGCCCTCAGATTTGCCCCGCAAAACCGGGGCAAATGTTAAAATTTACCCGTCCGTCTGAACTGACATTTTGTAAAATCTTCTTGACGGAAAGTTCATGGGAAAGAATCATGTCTGATGACATGAGGTTGCGATGAGCCGCCTTTTTAAGTCATCGGCTTCATTTGTTGGGACTATCCTCATCCTGAACAGGTGTCTCTTTTTGTAAGTTCAAAATACAAACCCGTGGCAGTTGAGAAGACCAACTGCCACGGGTTTGCCATAACTGTTCGGGGATTTTTCTTGTTTGTTGCCGCCGACTCATTGGCGGCAGACGGATACATAGTGTTCCTATTTCATGTATTGGTTCATTATTTCCTGAGCGGTCTCATCGCCCAGTTCTTTGGCACGCTCCAGATTTTTCTTTGCTTCTGCCTTGTCGCCTTTCTGCAAGTAGGCATACCCCATTATGCGGTAGGCGTCAGGCTGCTGAGGATTCAGGCTGACACATTCCTTTGCGGCCTCAATACATCCGTCTATCTGATTGACGCGTAGGAGCAATGCACTCTTCTCGACGTGGTAGAGCGATTCGCGCGGTGCGAGGGCGATGGCAGCATTGAGGTCGTCGAGTGCCTGCTGGTACATGCGCGCCTTTATCTCCACCTGAGAACGGTCGTAGTAGAAAGCTGCATTCACCTTGTTGTTGCTCAGGTAGCAGAACTTGTCATAATCTACCACAGCCTCACGGTATCTGCCCGCTTCCTCATACAGTTTGCCGCGATATAGTACGTATGTCGCGGCTTCGGCCGGCAGAGGGTCAGGGAACAAAGCGAGGGCACTGTCGAGCATTTCTATCTGTATGCTAAGAGAGTCGCCCCTGCCCGCATGAGCCAGTGCCGAGGCATAGTAGATTGCCGGTGCGCGGTGTTCGCTGCCGTTCAACTCGTTGTAGATGGCAATTGCCGCGTCATAGTCTTTCTTCGACATGAGGATTTGTGTCTTGCGGAGCTGGCAGTCAAGCAGAGTGGCAGAGGATTTCTCGTTGCCATTGGTCGCGATTCTGTTTTTCTCCAGCTCTATCGCCTTGTCGATATAGCCGAGAGCCACATCAAAATTCCATTTCTCATATACCGCCTCGGGCTGGTACACCAGTTTCTGCTGTATGGCTTGTGCCACGTTTGCATTTGCTGCAACCTTGTCTTCTGCAAGGCGGAGATAGTTTTGCAGGTCGCTATCCGCTTCATCGAAACGTTGCATGTCTGTGAGCGGGGTAGAACGTCGGAAATATCCTTCTGCGTTGTTAGGATAGGCTGTCACAAATTGGTTAAGCAAATCAATATATTCTTCGTTTCCGGCAGAGCGCGACTTGAAATAGAGATACACGAGAGCCTCCTCCATGCTTTCCGGAAGTCCCTTGCGCAGATGGATGTTGCTCAGTGCGAGTGTGGCGGATTTTGAACTGATTGCCTGTATCTTAAGTTCTTCGGCAAACGCGATGCCAAGTGCATAGCCTTTCTTTGATGACGGGTGCTGGACGATGCCGACAAGCTCGCCGGACGTATTGAAAACCGGTGAGCCTATATAGTTGTCGCCAATCTCTTCCGAGAGTGTATAATAAGGATACTTGCCGCTGACGGACGAGGTGTCGCTGATCGTTGCTGTCGGACAGGTAGCAATCTTCCTGTTTGAGTAGCTGACAATCCATACAGGCGAACCTGTCTGTGCTGGTGTCTGCGCCGGAGTCAGCACGGCATTTTTCTTTGTTCCCACCAGAAAACGTACCAGTCCGTATGTGTCATCGGCACCAAGAATGAGTGTTACCTCGCTTTTCGTACCGTTCATGTCCATTGCTGTTGCTTTATACGCATCGCGGAAGAGGTTGTAATCAGCCACGGCCTCGCCACCGTTGCCTATGTAGAATCCGGTGCCGGAGTGCAGCAGGTTGCCCTCTTTGTCGTATGTCAGCAAGGAGAAAATCGCTTTTTGGTTTTTTGCCACCCACTTGGGCGCGGCAACTTCTTTTACCTGTGCTTCTGCATGATGCAGGCAGACGGCAAAGAAAGTAATCAGTGTAAGTGCAATATTTTGCAATATTCTTTTCATATAAGTTTGTGTGTTTTGTGTAATATGATTAGGCATTGACCATTGTCAGCAGCTCACGCGCGTTGTTGATGGCTGCTTCTGTCAGCGTCTCTCCGCTCAACATGTGGGCAAGCTCCTCTATTCTTTGTTCGTGGGTCAGTTCAGCAATGTGACTTGTTGTACTGTCCTCATCATCTTGTTTGTACACCTTGTAGTGCGACTTGCCGAGAGCGGCAATCTGAGGCAGGTGAGTGATGCTGATAACTTGCCTGTTCTGCTCGCCCATGTCCTTCATTATTCTTGCCATTTTCTCCGCAATGCTTCCCGATACTCCGGTGTCAATCTCATCGAAGATGATGGTCGGGAGTTTCACTGCCCCCGCAATGAGTGCTTTGAGGGAGAGCATCACGCGGGCAATCTCACCTCCCGATGCCACTTGCGCCACGTTCTGCAAGGCTCCGCTTTTGTTTGCCGAGAAAAGGAAGTTGATTTTGTCCGCTCCGTATGCGTTAAACCCGGAGAGAATGGGTGTGTCTGTGGCAGGGACATTTGATTTTCCTGCGGAAAGAGCATTCTCGCGCGGCATTATCTCTACTTGGAACCGCACATTCGGCATACCAAGAGGCGCAAGACTTCTGACCATGTATTCCTCTACTTTCTTGGCTGCTTTTTTTCTCTCCTCTGTCAGTATGGCTGCGGCCTTTATCACTGCTTCTTTCGCTTTGTCGCACTGCTGTTGCAATTCCTTTATGTGCTCGTCGCTGTTCTCGATGGCAGACAGGCGGTCTTCAAGGTCGGTCTGAATGGAAATAAGGTCTTCCACAGTGTCCACATGATGCTTCTGCTGAAGGGCGTATATCGTATTCAGCCGCTCGTTGACAAGGCTCAATCGATCGGGATTGTACTCAACGGCTTCGGACAGGCTGTCTATCTCAGCCGCAATATCCTTTATCTCTATATAGCACGAGTCAAGTCTGCCGGCAAGTTCCTCGGCCGACACGCAGACATCGGAAATGGCGCGGAGCGATGACATGCCTTGTTTGAGCAACTGCATGACATCATCGCCGCTCTCATGCACAATGCTCTGGTGTGCCTTGAACAATGCCTGCTTTATATCTTCTGCATGACTAAGCATCTCGGCTTCGTCTTCCAGTTCTTTTTGTTCGCCTTCTTTCAGTTCTGCCTCTGCAAGCTGGTTGGCTTGGAAGCGCAGATAATCCTCATCCTCACGGCTCTTCTCCGCATCGGCTATCGCCTGACACAGCATTTTGTGGCATTTTCTATATTCGGTGAAATAGAACTGGTAGCGTTGCAGCTTTTCTTTGTTGTCCGCAAGAATGTCGAGAATGTTTATCTGGAAGTCTTCTTTGTTGAGCAAAAGATTCTGGTGTTGCGAATGTACGTCTATAAGTTGTTCGCCAAGTTCTTTCAGAAGAGCCAGCTGTACGGGAGTGTCGTTGATGAAGGCACGGCTTTTTCCGGAACTGGTAAGCTCGCGGCGGACAATACATTCTGTGCCGTCAAAATCCAAGTCGTGCTGCTCAAAAAATGGGTCGAACCCGTATGCCGACAAGTCGAACATGGCCTCGACGACACACCGCTTGGCCCCATGTTTGATAGCCCGGTTGTCAGCCCTTTGTCCGAGAAGAAGCCCGATGGCTCCGAGAATAATGGATTTGCCGGCTCCGGTTTCTCCCGTAATGACCGAAAATCCGGGATGCAGTCGTATGTTGAGTTTCTCTATAAGCGCGTAGTTCTCTATGTAAAGCGACTTTATCATGGTGCTATTTCTTTATCTTCGTCCATTCCTGATTTTGCGATGCGTTCAGGTCGGACAGGATGTTGTACACTTCTTCTTTCTC
Organism: Roseburia sp.; assembly: GCA_023665185.1. Classification (GTDB taxonomy): domain Bacteria; phylum Bacteroidota; class Bacteroidia; order Bacteroidales; family Bacteroidaceae; genus RGIG8745. The sequence goes on along the minus strand of JAMPEL010000017.1, from coordinate 45,338 downwards.
TTTTGCCGTGCCATGTCCGTTGTATATGCTTACAAGCTCATCGCGTTTGAAGTCGGTGAATATCTGTGGAAGCATACTCAGCGGCTTGTTGCTGTGTGCTTCCTTCAACATGTTGATAGCTTCTGTCACGGCTGTTCTGCCACGGTCCACATTGTTTGCCATCTCGTCAAGCCCCTCGCGGTAATATTTGTATTGCAGCCGGCGGTAAGGTTCCATCGAGCTTTCCATATAGTCGTTGATGATGGCATGGCGGTTTTTGGTATCATTGAAAGCTTTCCAGCCTACTTCGCTCATTGTCTGTGCATTGTTGACTATGTTCTCAACAGTGCGGAGCACATCCGTCCCGCCCAGTGGCGACATTGTGTCGAGGTCCATGCCGATGAAAAGGTAGGCATAATAGGCAAGCATGGCTGTCAGGTTATTGTCCATTGAGTTCTCGTTGAACTCAAGTTGGTCGAATTCCTTGTATGTAAAGTTGAAAGAAGGGTCTCTCATGGAGAACACTGTGGAATTGTATGTAGAGTTGAATACCGGGCGTGATGTCTGGAACAACAGCTCACCGGTGAAGTCACCTTCCGCCTCCTTGTATTGTTTGATGGTGATATTGAGCGTGCAGTCAATTCTTTCCTCTTTGCCAAACTGGAGTTCTGTCCATGAGCGGTTGTTCATGAACTCGCTGATTGCGTTTTGCAAAGTCTCGAACACACTCGTGTTGGTTCCTTGAATCTGTGAATGGTTTACCACCACCTTGCAGTTCAGTTCCTGCGCCGATATTGTTCTAATCCCGCAAACCGAGACAAATAAGAACAGCAATAAAAGGATTCGTTTCATACAATAGACTGTTTTGTGAATAAACCACAGGCTTTTAGCTCTTTTCTTGCAACCTGCTTTCCAGCTCGTCAATGATGTCGGCGGCGACCTCCTGCTTGGGTTTCAGCGGGAAAGTCTTTTCTGTGAAAGCAGCAGAGCCTTCTGTGACATTCTTGGCTATGATGGAAATCTTGTTTGTGTCACATCTGAATCCGGCACCTTTGTCGTTCAGTGAATTAAGTACGATAAAGTCGAGATTCTTCCTTTCCAGCTTGCTTTTGGCATTGCTCTCCTCATCATTGGTCTCAAGAGCAAATCCCACCAGCGTTTGTGCATCCGATTTCAATTTGCCCAAAGCGGCGGCAATATCCTGAGTTGGCTTCAGCCTTATCAGCATGTCATCGCCTTTGCGCTTGATTTTCTGGTCGGCACACACTTCCGGAGTGAAATCAGCCACTGCCGCACAGAGTATTCCTGCGTCCATGTCAGGAAAGAGTCTTGTTGCCGCCGCATACATGTCGGCAGCCGACTCTACATCAGTCCGTGCAATGTTCGGATGGCTGACACCCATATCTGTAGACACCGGGCCGCATACCAGTTCCACATGCGCTCCGCGTTTCGCACATTCGTGTGCCAAAGCAAGCCCCATCTTGCCTGATGAGTAGTTGCCTATGAAACGCACAGGGTCAATCTTCTCGTAAGTCGGTCCGGCTGTAATCAGAATCTTTTTTGAGTGGAGAGATGATTTTGGCTTTTCTGCTTTTGCAAAGAAATCATCCAGCTGCCGCACAATCTCTTCCGGCTCCTCCATGCGTCCTTTCCCTACAAGATGGCTTGCCAGAAAACCTTCTCCCGGCTCTATGATATGATTGCCATAAGCGCGCAAGGTATCCAGATTGCGTTGGGTGGAAGGATGGGCATACATGTCAAGGTCCATTGCCGGTGCGATGAAGACTGGCGCTTTCATCGACAGATAAGTGGTGATGAGCATGTTGTCGGCAATACCATTCGCCATTTTCCCGATGGTTGCCGCAGTGGCGGGAGCTATCAGCATGGCGTCTGCCCACAAGCCTATGTCCACATGACTGTTCCATGTGCCGTCACGCTGAGAGAAGAACTCGCTTATCACAGGCTTGCTTGTCAATGCTGACAAGGTGATGGGAGTGATGAATTCCTTTCCTGCCGGAGTGATGACCACCTGCACCTCTGCTCCTTGCTTGATGAGCAGTCTGATTATCAGACATGCTTTATATGCGGCAATACTGCCGGTTATTCCAATGACTATTTTTTTCCCTTTCAACATCTCTTTTTATCTGCTTGTCTGCTATTTCGCTAATTTAATGTCTGTTTCCTGTCTTGCTCAACAAACGGAGTTTTGTCAATACCTGCTTGGTGTTGAGGGCAAAATCTCCTTGCATCATCCAGTTGTAATATCCGGGGTCGTGCTGTAGTACTTCGCCTACACTGCGTCCTTTATACTTTCCGAAATTGAAAACTTCCTCGCCCTTGTCGTTAAGGACAATGCGTCCCGCGAAATCCACATTCCGGTTCATGGTGGAGAACTCGGACAGGAATGCCACATCGTTCTTCAGCGCGTCAGGATACCGGTCGAGTTGTGCCTCCAAAACCTCCAGCGTGGCACGGGTGTCCGCCATTGCGGAATGGGCGTTCTCCAGATTCTTTCCACAATAGAATTTGTAGGCGGCTACAAGTGTGCGCTGCTCAAGTTTGTGGAAGATGTTCTGCACATCCACGAATTTCCGTCTGGAAAGGTCAATGTCGATGCCTGCGCGCAGAAACTCCTCTACCAGAAGCGGAATGTCGAACTTGTTGGAGTTGAATCCGGCAAGGTCACATCCCTTGATGGTCTGCTCCAGTTCCGGCGCTATTTCCTTGAATGTAGGACAGTCCTTCACATCCTCGTCAGTGATGCCGTGGATGGCTGTCGAAGTTTCCGGTATATGGATTGTGTTTCCGGATATGTCGGTAGGACGCAAGCGCATGGTTTTGGACTCCTCATTTCCGTTAGGCATTACTTTGATGTAGCAAAGTTCCACTATGCGGTCGGTCGTGATATTGACACCGGTAGTCTCAAGGTCGAAGAATATGATTGGATTATTCAGGTTTAGTTTCATTGTCCCGTATGTGTTAAAATGACATTTTGAAGTATAAGACCGGATTTCTGCCCGACCTTATACCTCAAAACATTATATTGATAAAACCTTTTAGTCGTTGAGCATCATTGGCATAAGCAGCATGAGCAAGTCCTCGCCCTCTTCCTGCTCTGCCGGCACGATGACTCCGGCGCGGCTTGGGTCGGCAAGTTCCAGAATAACTTCCTGACCGGTGATGCCGTTAAGTATGTCAAGGAGGAAGGTGCCTTTGAATCCGATGCTCATAGGAGTTCCCTCATATTCGCAGATGATGCGCTCCTCAGCCGAAGTGGAGAAGTCTATGTCCTGGGCTGAGACCGTCAGCGTGTTGCTCTCAAGTCGCAGTTTGATAAGCGCGTTGCTGACACTTGCAAATACCGAAACACGTCGCAAGGCACTGATGAGGGCCTGGCGGTCGACAGTCACCTTGAACGGGTTGTCGGCCGGAATCACAGAGTTGTAGTTCGGATAGCGGCCCTCTATAAGGCGGCAGCTGAGCTTGTAGCCCGACATATTGATTTCCGCGTTTCTGTCGTCAAACATAATCTGCGCGTCACCGTTCTCTTTCGGAAGAATGTTCTTGAGCATCAGAGCCGGCTTCTTAGGCAGGATGAATGCGGCGTTCTCCTCGCCGTGAACCGCATAGTTGCGGTTGCGTACAAGCTTGTGGCCGTCGCTTGCCACGAATGTCATGTTCTCGGTCGTAATATCGAAATACACACCGTTCATCACCGGGCGAAGCTCGTCCTCCGCTGTGGCGAACAATGTGCGTGTAATGCCGTTCAGCAGTGTATCGACAGCGATAGTGAGGCTGCGCGAGGTGTCTCCCATCGCCATCGGTGTAGGATATTCGGTGCCGTTCTGTCCGATAAGATTGTATTTGCCGTTCTGGTAGACAATCTCTATCTCGTTGCTCGAAGTGTTTACCTCGAATGTAATCGGTTGTTCCGAAATCTCTTTAAGTGCATCAATAAGTGTCTTTGCATTTATGGCAAACCTACCGTTCATATCGGCATCGTTCGTCTCGACACTCGTCACAAGTGTAGTGTCTCCGTCCGATGCCGTAAGCTTTAATACGTTGTCTTCCAACTCAAACAATATGCAATCGAGGATGGCTATGGAGTTTTTAGAACTGAGAACCCTGCTTATCATTTGCAGACGACCGCAGAGAGTTGTGCTTGATACATTGAATTTCATTGTGCATTATGTTTATTATATAGTTCACAAAGTTAGGTATAGTTTTGAAATATATTGATAAAAAAACAAGATAAAATTAGTTTTCTACGTCTTAAAGTTGTACTTTCGCAGTCAAAAATCAGATTATATTAATGGAATTAGCAGGAAGAATCATCACCGTTCTCGAAGCGAGAAGCGGTGTGGCAAAGAGCACGGGCAATCCGTGGAAAGTACAGGAATATGTTGTGGAAACTCATGAGCAATATCCTCGCCGCATGTGTTTCAGCGTATTTGGAGAAGACAAAATCAGTCAGATGAATATACAGCAAGGCGATGAGGTCAATGTGTTCTTTGATATTGATGCGCATGAATATCAGGGACGTTGGTTTAATAGTATCCGCGCATGGAAGGTTGACCACATACAGCCGGGCGCACCGGTGGCTCCTGAGCAGCCGCCATTTCCGGGCGCATATCAGCAGGCACCGGCATTCCAGCAGTCTGCACAGCCTGCCGCACCGGCTGCTACCGTTGATTTCTCGTCTAACGACTCGGCCGACGACCTGCCGTTCTAAGAACTTTCTCACTCATAAAATAAGAGGCAGACAAGTACTTTCCCGCAGAAGGGAAGTGCTTGCCTGCTTTTTTGTGAGTGTATCTCACACAGTTTGTGTAACTTCCCAGACAGGTGTTACTGACATTTTGCTACTTTGCAAGAGGGCGCGTTTTTAACAATTCTCACGGCTCTCAGCATGAAAATTCGGATGGTTTTTTGAAGCCGAATTGATAAGTTGCTGATAATCAGTGAAATGCTATTTTACTGAAAAGGCGCGGTTTTTGATGAAAAACGGAGACCTGAGACTAAAATAGGATATGCTGATAATCAGGTAGTTATGAAAAATTGCGCTTAAAACCATCGTTTTTCGGGTTCAAAATTCAATTTTGTTTTTTGGGGTATTGAAAAGAGGGCTGTGGTGTTTTTAAGGAGAAGGTCTGAAAAAATGCCCGATTTTGGGCCGAAAACAGGGCTTGAAAAATTTTGTTCACTGTGAAAATAAATTTCGTTCACCTTGCGAAAAAAATCAGTGCGCCTTGAAAATAAATTTTCAGCACCTTGTAATTTTGGACTTTTGTGGTGTTTTGGGTGGAAAATGGGTGTTTGGGGTGAAATTTGTGTGTCTTTTAGTCGGCTGGATTGTTCTATTTGTCTGCTCGGTTTTCGGCATTTGAAAACCTCCGTAGAATCGCGTTTTTGCAACCGAGGCAAGGCGCGGTTCATTTTGAGGCGATTTTACGGAGATGGGATTTAACATATCAAATTGTCAGAGATATTCTAATTTTATTGACTTTTGAGACAGATTCCTCCGTCGCTACGCGCCACTCCCTCCATCGCAAAGCTCCCCCAATTGCTCCTATTCCGCAATTGCCCCTAACTTAGGGGAGGAACCTGATTACCGTATTTGTAGAGAAGCTAAATGTTTGATTAACAAGGTATATAGCTCCTCCTCTAAGTTAGGGGAGGTGGCGCGTAGCGACGGAGGAGTCTGTCAAAATACACCAAAAGCATACTCGCAAAAAGTCAAACATCCTGTCTGAATACATCAAAAAACATACTTACAAAAAGTCAATGCGCCTGTCCAAATACACAAAAACTATTTGCAAGAACTCAATATGCCTTGTCAGTAAACCTGTTGGCACGGTAGCTTTTGTATTTACAAAAACAAGGAGTGGTTGTGCTTGCCGGTAAACTATCCGTAAAAAAGGTATATTAATCCGTGATTCGTATTATTGCAACTTTGATTATTAGTCATATCTTTGTAGGCAGGAAAGTATGTGCATGATGAATCTCAAACAAACCAATAATACATAGAACATATGAAGAAGAATTTTTTATTTATCCTCACTATGTTGATAGTGCCGGCAGCAGTCATTGCCGTGAACAGCGGGTGTGCCGGAAACGAAAAGGAAAAGGTGGAAGTGGAACAGGAGGCAGAGTCCGATGCGCCAAAACCAAAAGTGTATTTTACAAAGGACATTTCTTCGGACGCGCTTATGCGTATCTATCATGCGCTCGGACGCAAGGCTGAGGGGCAGAAGGTGGCTGTGAAAATCAGTACGGGGGAACCGGGAGGACATAATTTTCTCAATCCCGACCTGATAGAGCCGCTGGTGAAGGAAGTCAGCGGTACCATAGTAGAGTGCAATACGGCTTATGGAGGCAGACGATCCACTACGGCTGAGCATGTGAAGGCTGCCGAGGAGCACGGTTTCTCGCGCATCGCGCCTGTCGATATCATGGATGCGGACGGCGATGTGCCGCTGCCTGTCGGCGAGGGATGGAAGCATATCGAGAACGATTATGTGGGCAAACACTTTCTTGACTACGATTTTGTGGTCGTGCTGTCGCATTTCAAAGGACATGCGATGGGCGGTTTCGGAGGTGCGATGAAGAACATCTCGATAGGTATAGCCTCGTCCGAGGGAAAGGCATGGATTCATACGGCAGGCAAGACACGCGATGTGAAGAAACTGTGGGGACAGCTGCCTGAGCAGGACGATTTCCTTGAGTCGATGGCTGAGGCTGCAAAGGCTGTCATCGGACATTGCGGTGAGAATATTCTCTACATCAGTGTGGCAAACAATCTGTCGGTCGATTGCGACTGTGACGCGCATCCTCATGCGCCGCAGATGAAGGATATTGGCATTTTGGCCTCGCTCGACCCTGTTGCGCTCGACAAGGCTTGTGTCAATATGGTATATTCTTCCGACGACGAGGGAAAGGTGCATCTGATTGAGCGCATGGAAAGCCGGCACGGCATTCATACACTTGAACATGCCGAGGCATTGGGAATCGGTTCTCAGGAGTATGAGCTGGTGGATATTGACAATTGATTCTGATTATTTATAGTATTATAAACGGATGAAATATTTTCTTTTTTCTGCACTCCTTGCATCGGGAGTGCTTCCTTTGTGTGCCTACGAGGCAGATACATTGCGCAGTGTAGTGACCGACAATGTGGTTGTCACTGGCACAAGAAACGAGACGGACATACGTCATTTGCCCATGACTATCACGACTATCGGGCATGATGCGCTGGAAGAGAACTTCCGGCAGTCGGTTCTTCCGACCGTAACGGAGAGAGTGCCGGGACTGTTTGTCACCAGTCGCAGTGTGATGGGGTATGGTGTCTCTACCGGTGCAGCCGGAAGCATCAAGGTGCGCGGCATCGGCAGTGGAGCCGACTTTCTGGTGCTGGTCGATGGTTTGCCGCAATATGCGGGACTGATGGGACATCCTATTCCGGACGCATATCAGACAATGACTGCCGAGAGGGTGGAGGTGTTGCGAGGTCCTGCCTCGGTGCTTTACGGATCGAATGCGATGGGCGGGGTCTTGAATCTTGTTACCCGGAAGATGCAGGCCGACGGTGTGCGTACATCCGTCAATGCCTCGGCGGGAAGCTACGGCACCGTGCAGGGAGAGTTGCTGAACCGTGTGCGCAGCGGACGCTTCTCCAGTGTGGTGGGAGTGAGCTACGGCTCTACCGACGGACATCGTGAGAACTCTGAATTTGAACAGTTTACTGGCTTTGTCAAGCTCGGCTACGAGTTGTCCGATAAGTGGGCGTTGCGCGGCAACGCGAATGTCGCTTACTTCGAGGCCTCCAATCCGGGCGAGCAGTCGAACCCGTATATTGATAATGATTCAAAAATTACGCGCGGCATGGCTTCCGTGGCTTTGACCAATGACTACGGCACAACGTCAGGTGCGCTGAGCGCGTTCTACAGTTGGGGACACCATCGTATCAACGATGGCTATCATCCTGGCGGCACTCCGCAGACACAGTTCTATCTTCACAATGACCTGATGGCGGGAGTCAGTCTCTACCAGAGCGCAGTGTTGTTTCCCGGCAACCGCACGACTGTCGGTTTCGACTGGCAACATTTCGGGGGCGAGGCATGGAACCGTGTGATTGCCACCGGGGAGCATCGGGGACTTGCCGACAAGGAAGAGGATGAGTTTGCAGGTTATGTGGATTTCCGGCAGAACTTGTCCGACTGGCTGTCTTTGGATGCCGGCTTGCGTGTTGACCATCATTCGCGTGTCGGTACGGAAATCGTTCCGCAAGGCGGACTGGCATTCCATCTTTCCGATGGCGCCGAAGTGAAGGCTATGGTGAGCAAGGGTTTCCGCAACCCTACGTTGCGTGAGCTTTACATGTTCCGTCCAGCCAATCCCGAACTGTCGCCGGAGCGCGTCATGAACTATGAGCTGGGATATTCGCAGCGTCTTCTCGACAATGCCCTGCGGCTCAATGCCAATGTGTTCTACCTGAAAGGCGACAATCTTATCTCTACCGCGATGGTCGATGGAAGTATGCTGAATATCAATACCGGTGAGGTGGAGAACTGGGGTGTGGAGCTGTCTGCCTCCTATCGTGTCAGCTCCTGCTGGAACTTGGATGCGAATTACAGCTTCCTCCACATGGAAAATCCTGTGGTCTGTGCGCCGGAGCACAAGGCTTTTGTCGGCGCGAATTATTCCCGCAAGCGTTTTGAGGCTGTGGCAGGGCTACAATATGTCGGTGGAATGTACACCGCCACCGGAGCGTCGGAGCATAAGGAAGATTACCTTCTGCTGAATCTTACAGCCTCCTATCGTGTCATGCCGGAACTGCGCGTGTTTGTCAAGGGCGAGAACCTGCTGGCGCAGCGTTACGAGACTTACATGGGATTTCCTATGCCGAAAGCTACATTCTTCGGCGGGGTAAGCATCGATTTCTGATTCCGGAAGCGCGTGTGAGTGCGATGGATGCACGCATGAGCTGGTTTTAATGTGTGAATCCCCTATATACAGACAAGGCGCAGCTAATGCCTCGCGGCTTTCCACGAGTGTTTGATGCGTGCATTTCCTATATACAAACAAGGCGGAAGCCGTAAAAGACATGCCATTGCTGGCAATCTTTTACGGCTTCCGCCTTGTTTTATAGTATATTACTTTACAAGAACTTTCTGTCTGCATCCGTTGGCATACACAACATATATGCCTCTGCCGAGATGCTCGTTTTCCACTTTCACACCTTGAAGTGTGTACACTTCCACTCCCTCAGCAGTGCCGCCAACGAGTATTTTTCCGTTGCGGGCCGTGACAGACATTCCGGCGGTCTGCGTCACCGTCTCAATTTTATCAGCCACATTGTCGTCTTCTTCATAGAGCGGCACCCGGTCGGCATTAACCACCTTGCCTGTTGAGGCATCAATCAGCATACATACAAACTTCACGTTCTTGCGGTTGTTGATGGATGAAGGCAGGCTGAACACTACTGTGTTCTCAATGTCGGTGTCGCACTTTATGGTGCCCGGTATGAACCCGCTTTGTCCGTAGAACGACAGTCCGGCACAGGCGCGTGCCACATCTGTATAGGAATACCGTGTGTATGACGAACCATACGTTCCGCCCGCCTGCCACTCGCCCAGATTAGGGTCGGTCTGGTTGCTGAAGTAATTGCTCTGCACCCCGTACAGGCTGTCTTCAAGTATGACAGTCAGTATGTTGTATGCGCCGTTCTCAATGTCGATGGCAAAGCGTGTGGTCACAGGGATGCCCACTTGTCCCGTCATGTCGTCATACTCCGGTCTGCCTGCATGGATTTCTGCCTCGGCAAGCGTTTCCATCTCTTTGATGAAGATGTCCGCAAAAGTCTGGTCGCCTGTTTCCGACATGAACGCATAGTTGCCGTAGCTGTCGCTGACCATTGGTGCCAGATAGCCGTCGAGACGGTTCACCTTGCCGGTCGGGTAGGCGGAGAAGCCCAAAAACGAGCAGTAATCGTCGAAAGCATATACATCGCCATTGTGGATACATACCGGTATCACCGCATCCGGGAACATCCTCTCCAGATATTCAATGGCGAGTGTGCCAAGCGGGCAGTTGCCGCACCATGAGCCTGTTCCTTCCTCTATTATTATCCGCTTTTCAGGCAAGAAAGCCACATTCTTGATGTATGAGGTAATAGTCTGCTTCTCATTGCCTGCCGTCACGACAATGTCGTATCCGGTTTGCTTGCCGATGGTAAGAGGCAGACGCTTAGGGAATACAAAGTCATAGCTGGTTGAGTCGGGGTCGCTGACGATGATGTCAAGCGTGTCGCCCGCTGTTTTGTCGTGCGACAGGTAGCTTACGGTTATCTTGTCGAGAGAGGCTCCATTGAGTATTCTCACATTTCCGCTGATTTCCATGCTTGCTTGTGCCACGGCGATGTCGGCGGTGTGGTTGGATGCCTGAATATTCCCGCTGTACATGATGCCAATGTCGTCCACAAACACCATGCTCTGCCCCTCGTTCTCGTTCACGAAAGCGATGTAGATGCGCTGTCCTTCGAACTCGGCAAGAGAGAGGCGGTGTTCGCGCCAGTCGCCTTCCAGATTCTCTTCCGAACTGCCCGGCTGCTCTTCCTCATCATAGATGAGTTTGCCTTCTTTCCTGATGGCTTCCGTTTCCGTGCCGGATAAGGATGAGAGATATTCATCGTGAACCCATACATACACTTTCAGGCGGTCGTTACAGCCGTTGCGATACGATTGCGATTTGAAAGTCAGGTAATAGTGCTCGTTGGCGATAAGCTGCTGCGGTATCACCATCCAGTCGTCTGACGCGCCGTAGGGCAGATAGCAGGAATGCGATGCCGCGCAGTAGTCATACTCTCCGTCATCGTGTATGGTGAAGTTCCACGGAGTATTCTCTTCCATGAATCCGAATTCCTGCATCTCTGCTGTAGGGCTGAGATGGTCGCCGTCATACAGGAGGAAGTTGCTTACGGAATTGTTCGGGTTGGAGAAGTTGTCGAAGAATATGTACTCGTCGCTGTTGTCGGAGGTTTCAATGACAAACGCTCCCGAATAGTTTATCTCGATAGCTTCATTGGCGCAATATCCCATCACATCGGTCACAGACCCTGCCGGAATCCTTATTGTATAGTCTGTCCCGCGCATCAGTTTCTGTGTGGTGGCAGGGTAGGCGTAAAGTTGCTTGCCGACAGCCGTCAGACTCATTTTGGCAATAGGCTCGTCTGTTCCCGACTTGTAAAGCTCGCCTTGTGCGCCCTCGCTCACGCTGGCGGAGGCATCGAGCTGTATCATGACCATGTTGTAATAGCTCAGTTCTGCTACAGAAGAGCCGCTGGAAGGAAGTGTCTCTGTCATCTTTACAGGCTCATAGGCGCGCCCCATGTATTTGATGTTGATTTCCGGATTTTCCACATTCTTGTTGTCGGTGAAGAATGTGCCTGCCGGGATGGTCAGCGTATGGATAATACCCGGTTCGAGATAGGCATTGCGTCCGAATGCCAGTCTCACTTTCTTGTCGTTGCCCTCTGTGGCACTGATGCTCAGGGTGGTAGCCACAGTCTCGCCGTCTCTGTACAGGTATGCCTTTGCGTCGGGCACAATCGACACCTTACGGTCGAATGTGAGGCTGACGCTGTTCATGCGTGCCACCTCGCTTCCTTCTTCCGGACTGATGCTGTATGCCGACAGAAGGTTGATGCTGTTCGCCGCCTCCCTGAATGGCTCAGGCAGTGTCAGCGAATAGCACGGACCGCCGATGAGCGAGAATGCCGCCAGTGTGCGGTTGTCATCGCATACCGACATCACAGTGCCGGAATAGTCGAAACCTGTTTCCGATGTAAACGACATGCCGTATTTCTGCCGGAGCATTGTCTCAAGGGCAATCCATCCGTTGTCGGAACGGACATACAAGGTGCGCATTGGCGGATACATGGGTGATGCGCCGTACAATGTGCCGTCGTTGCCTACCGCCACAGCTGCAATGTCGCGGTCTTCCTCTTCGCTGAATTCTTTATATTCTTTCGTTTCTGTGTCGTAGAGAAAGCTCACTGTATATTCCGCTGACGGCCATTCCCCGCCGTTGTATTCCGTTATGTCTTTGAATCCAGCCACATAGCGTCCGTTGTTGCTGATGGACATGTCGTTGGAACCTAACCGGTATGCCACTGTCTCATAGGTGTCTTCCTCTGTGTCGTAGATGCAGAAACGTCCGCCGTTGTTCAGGAACACCTTGCGCCCGTCGCCCGACACCCGGAAATATTTTGCGCTCCGGCTGTCGGAAAGCCCCGCCAGACGGGCAATCTCACCGTCTTTCCACAGCATACTGACAATGTCCCATGTGCTGTTGAACAAGTAGCCTATCATCCAGCGTCCGTCTGCCGACATGTATTCTGCCACACCCTTGTAGTCCTCGTATCCCTCCGGGACAGGCAGGATGTGCCAACGGCTGTCGTGATAATAAGCCGCATAGCCGTTGAAGCTGCCCGCTACAGTCTGGCCGTCATTGCTCACGTCGAATGTGCTGCCGCCGTATCCTCGTTGTTCCTCAACCAATGGTAGGGTAACTGTCTGTCCGGTAATCAGATCCATCAGCTGTACCAGACTGCCGTCGGCACTCTCTTCGCCCGAACTGATGGCACCGACAGCCCAATGTCCGTTGTCTGAGGCATTGCGTAGTGTGCCGAATCCATCGAACGGATGAATCAATGGCTTGTCTTGCGCGTTTGCCGTTTGTGGGCAGAGGGCGCAGAACAAGATTATAATACTGATGAGAAACTGTTTCATAGTTGTATTCCTTTTCTTGTTTAGTTGCTTTTATATTGTTCGCTTTTCTTCTTTAATGCTGTCTATTTGCAATGTGAATCCGCACAATTGTAGTAATGATATAGTTCGGTGCTGCAAATTTATGCTTTTTTTGTCAGATATTTCGCCTGATTGTGGTGAAATGTGTTTGTGCATTCGGCATATCTTCCGTCTTTCTGATGACAGTCAAATCCGTTGTGTTTCGTGCCTGTGCTTTGTGTGATGGCGGCCGTAAGTCCGGTTTCTTCTCCTGTATGTCTTGTCGGACATATTGCTGGGCAACGGTATTTTCAGCGGGCATTCCGACACGTGCGATTGACATTATGTCAGTTTGGAAGGGGATGGCTTTTTTAACATTTCAAGGCCGATTTTCTCCTTACTGGTGCTTGGCTTTTGTGCTCTTTGTTGATAAGTTATTGATAATCAATGAAATACTATTTTGGCGAAAAGGGCGCAGTTTTAGTTCAAAAACTAAGGGTTGAAGTCAAAATAGGAAGTGTTGATAATCAGTTAGTTATGAAATTCTGTGCTCAAAACCGTCATTTTTCGGATTCAAAATCCATTTTTGTTTTTCGGAGCATTGAAAAGAGGGTTGTGGTGTTTTTGAGGAGATGATTTGAAAAAACACTCGATTTTGGACCGAAAACAGGGCTTGAAAAGTTTTGTTCACTGTGAAAATAAATTTTGTTCACCTTGCGAAAAAAATCGGTGCGCCTTGAAAATAAATTTACTTCACCTTGAAATTTTGGACTTTTGTGGGCTTTTGGGTGGAAAATGGGTGTTTGGGGTGAAATTTATATATCTATTAGTCGGTCGGATTGTTCTGTTTGTTCACTCCGGATTTAGGAATTGAAAGTCGCTGTAGAATCGCGTTTTTGGAAGCTCGGCAAGGTTCGGTTGATTTTGAGGCGATTCTACGGAAGTTGGTTTTAACATATCATTCTGTCAGGATATTGCGCGTTTTATGAATAAATTGACAATTCTGTGCTATGTACTCAGACTGCCTCCTCCGTCACTTCGTGACCCCCTCCCCAATTTAGGTGGATGAGCTATATGGTTTGTTAATCAATCAGTTTGCTTCTATAATGAACACGGTGTTCCGCCTTCTTCTCTAAGTTAGATGATGTGGTGTGAAGCGATGGAGGAGTCTGTCAGAATACATCTGTAAAACATCGTTCAAACATATATCGAAAAGAGGGAAAAATAGGTCTGTTACCTTGTCTTTATCCCACAAAAAAAGGCGCGAGACCGAAAATCAGTCTCGCGCCCTCTCACATATCAACTTTTTTATTAGAACAATTTTTCAGTCGTTTATTCCTCGCTTGTGCTCTCCGGACCCTGACCAATCAAGTCCATAAACTGCTCAAGTCGTGGAGTGATGATAATCTGTGTACGGCGGTTGCGCTGCTTGCCCTCCTCCGTATCGTTGTCCGTTACCGGATTGTATTCTCCTCGTCCGGCAGCGGAAAGTCTCTTAGGGTCAACACCATACTGGTTTTGCAAAGCCTGAACGACAGAAGATGCGCGCAATGCGGACAAGTCCCAGTTGTTGCGGATGTTTGTGCGCGATATAGGCACATTGTCCGTATTACCCTCCACAAGCACCTCATAGTCATCGTAGTCTGTGATAATCTTCGCAATCTTGCTCAATGTCTCTCCGGCGCGGTCGCTAATCTCATAGCTTCCCGACTTGTACAGCATGTTGTCGTTCAGTGAGATGTACACCACACCTTTGAGCACCTTGACATCCACTTCCTTGAGTTCCTCGCGGCTCAGCGAGCGTGTGAGGTTGTTGGTCAGCACCACATTCAGCGAGTCAGACTTTGATTTTGCGTCTACAAGATGCTTGATATACTTGTTCGATGCGTTTATCTCGTCCACAAGCTTGGATATGTTTACGCTTCCTGCCTGAAGGCTGTTGTCGAGTGTCTTTTTCAGTTCGTCATATGATGCGCGCTGGTCAGTGTTCAGCTTCTGCGCGTCAGTCAGACGTTCCTGAAGATTTTTCGAGTCGGCACGGCAGCCTGCCAACTGCACTTGCGCCTCTTGCAATTCATTTTTCAAGTCATTGTTTTGAGCTTGCAATGCCTGTAGTTGTTTGTCATTACATCCGGTAAGCAGAATTGCTCCGGCCATTAAAGGCAGTAAATAAAATTTCGCTTTCATATAATGGATATTTTGTTGTTTTCTATTGAAGTATGTCCACACCCCTCCTTTTGGGGCGCAAGTTACGAATAAATATTTTTCCTGAAACCATTGTGCAGCAAACTTTTAGTTCCCTGTTATACATATTTAACATGGGAAACTTTTCTACCTTATGGCTTTTCTGACACTAACTGCCGTGTGGCGGCTCTGTCGGGCTTGCCGGAACCGGTCTTGGGCAGTTGTGCGACAACTTGAATTCTCTTTGGTCGCCAATATGGGGGCAACTGGCTTATGGCTTCGGGCAGGGCGGGGACAATCTCTGCCCTGTCGGTAAGTATCACGACAGCCTCACCAAATCTCTCGTCCGGGCAACTGGTGATGGCAAAATGCTCTGCCATATCGTTGGGAAGCGCGTCACTGAGCTTTCTCTCCACCTCTTCTATTTGAATCTTTACACCACCGGAATTTATCACATTGTCCTTGCGTCCAAGAATCCGGAACTGTCCGGAGGCATTGAACTCGGCAATGTCGTTGGTCGTAAGTGGTGACGGACACAGCCGGGGAGCGTCAATGACCAGCGCGCCATCGGCAGCGAGCGACAGGGAAATGCCTTTCATCGGGGTGTACCATTGCGAGGCGGTTTTGCCGCTGACCCGCCGCATGGCGATATGCGACAGTGTTTCGGTCATGCCGTATGTGCTCCATATCGCATTGGGCATATCGCGCAGCTGTGCCTCCAGTTTGGTGTCGATGCTCCCGCCACCTATTATTATATTGTTGATGCCTCGGAATATGGCTGTTTCTTCTGGACTGTCGAGGGTGGCTCTTGCCTGTGAGGGCACCATCGCGGCGAACTTTAAGCCGATAGGGATGGAGATATTTTCCGACTGCTTGCCGGAGGCGAACTGCCAAATGTCATATCGGTTGTCGTCGGCTGTACCGCAAAAATATTTCAGTGGCTGCATGGCGGGTTTCACGCTGATGAGGTTCATGCCGGCTATGATGCTTCTTACCACCATCATCTTGCCGGCTATATAGTCAAGGGGCATACAAAGGAGGGCGCAGTCGCCTTGTTGCAGTCCCAAAAACTCACATGTCATTTTCGCGCTTTCCATCATACGCGCCTTTTCCACGTGAAGCTCTTTGGGCTTTCCCGTGGAGCCGGAAGTGTGGACTCGGATATAGGGAGATTCCGAGTACCATTCATCAAGAAAATTCCTGACACACATAAGTTGTAAGATTTAGATTCGCGGTTGTGGGTCAATGTGTTTGTTGTTGTCAAACCACAATTTGTCTTCTCTTATTTCAAGGGGATAGCCCTCGATATTGTCCGTGAACAATTGTCCGGTGCCCAGTCCTTGTGGCAGAAGAACATTGCTGTTGGAACAGCTGATGTCTGTAAACGATTGTCCTTCGTGGAGCATGGCGCACCAATGCGCAATGGCATTCAGTCCTACATTGCTTTCGAGTGCGGAAGTCACCCACCATCCTATGTGCCTTGCCTCGGCATGGCGAATCCATTCTTCCGCTCCGTGAAAGCCCCCGTGCAGCGAGGGCTTGAGCACAATGTACTGCGGAGAAATATGGTTGAGTAGCTCGGTCTTTGTCATCTCCGGTTTGCCGCCACTTGTGTTGTGGCAGTCGGCATTTATCCCGATAAGCTCCTCGTCGAGGGCAATCGGGATAGGTGTGTGAAGGCAGAGCTGCCTCATGGCTTCGTAGTTGCCGGCACGTATCGGTTGCTCTATCGAGTGGATGTCGAGTCTGGACAATCGCCGCAGTTTTTCTTCGGCGTCATCTCCGGGACGGAATGCCCCGTTGGCATCGACACGCAGTTCCACGGTGTCTTGGGAGTAATGCTTGCGAATCATTGTCAGCAGAGCCAGCTCGTCATCAAAGTCTATGGCTCCAATTTTCAGTTTGACACACTTGTAGCCTTTTTCCAGTTTATCCTCGATGCGTGCTTTCATTTCCTCGAATGTGCCCATCCATACAAGTCCGTTTATTCGGATACCGCTTTTTCCAGAGGCAAAGGCTGTATGACTGAGTTTTTGGGAGCCTGTTGAGTAGTGCCATACGGCAGTTTCAAATCCCATGAGCATAGAGGGGAATCGGCGCATGTCTTCTGTCGTTTGAGGTGACAACCTGACATTTCCTTGCGCGTCCATGACAAGCTCTTTTTCCGCCTGCTGTGCGAATGTGTTCAGAATGTGCCCGTAATCGGCAGTGTAGTCACAGCTGAGGTCATGCAGCGGCGCGCACTCTCCGATGCCTTTGCGGGCGGGATGTTCCGTGTCGGACAATTCCACATACCATACGTTTCGTTCTGTATATATGCCGCGTGACGTTCCGGCTGGCTGCTTGAAGTGAAGCGTATGTGGGATAATCTTGAATTTGAACATATAAAGTTGAGTCTGTTCGGTTGGTTAGTTGAGGGTGTTCAGTGATTGCCGGCACGATTGGTTATGGAATGTACGGATACTGGTCGAAATCCGGTTCCCGTTTTTCGAGAAAAGCCTTGCCGCCTTCTTGTGCCTCGTCCGTGAAATAGTAGAGCATGGTAGCGTCTCCGGCAAGCTCTTGTATGCCCGCCTGTCCGTCAAGCTCGGCGTTCAGACCTGCCTTTATCATACGTATGGCAATAGGACTTCTCTTCATGATGGTCTTTGCCCAGTCTATAACTTCGTCTTCCAGTTTGTCAAAAGGCACCACTTTATTGACAAGTCCCATCTCCAGTGCCTCCGTGGCCGAATACTGGCGGCAGAGGAACCATATCTCGCGGGCTTTCTTTTGTCCTACGATGCGCGCAAGATAGGAGGAGCCGAAGCCTGCGTCAAAACTGCCGACTTTTGGCCCGGTTTGTCCGAAGATGGCATTCTCGGAAGCGATGGTCAGGTCGCATACTACATGGAGCACGTGTCCGCCTCCGATGGCATATCCGTTGACCATGGCGATTACGGGTTTGGGCAGTGAGCGTATCTGTTTCTGCACATCCAGTACGTTGAGCCGTGGTACACCATCGCTGCCGACATATCCGCCTCTGCCTTTTACGTTCATATCACCTCCGGCGCAGAAAGCCTCTGTGCGGAGCCTTTCCTCTTCCGTCATTCCTTCTTTCTTCGGACTGTGCGCACCAGTCAATACCACCACACGTATGTCTTTTGCCTCCCGGCAATGATAAAGCGCGTCGCTGATTTCCCATGTGGTGCGCGGAGTAAACGCGTTTCTGTATCGCGGGCGGTTGATTGTAATCTTGGCTATTCCGTCGAAGTACTCAAATAATATTTCCTCATACTTCTTGATTTCTTTCCATTGTCTTTCCATAATATGATATTTGTTTTGTTGCATGATTGCCGTGCGGCACCTATTACGCGGTTCTTCCAATGGGAAGCGCGCAGCACCATTCTTTGTAAAGAACATGCAAAAGTATATAGAAAAATCGATTTTCTCTGCACCGACACGGTAAAGAATCCGTTTTTCTTTAGAGGGAAGCTCATGGAAAGAAGGCAATGCCGGGCCACCTGATTCATGCTTTGGTTGCTCGCTTTTGCTGCTTGTCGTTGCTTGGCATTGTTGTTTGTTTTGATTGCATTGCCGTTTGTTTTTGATGGATAGGGGCGGGGTGAGGACTGCTTTTGACTGAATATGCCTCATGAGAGTGCCGGATGGTGGTTTGACAGGCGCGCGTTCTGGCAGAAGTGTCTTGATGTCTGCGGGTGTGTTTTTGACATTATGTCAGTTCGGATTGGCGAAAAAAATTAACATTTCTCGCTGTTTTGGGCTTCTTCCCGGAGGCGGATTTTGGACTGGTTTAGGGTAAGTTGCTGATAATCAGCGAAATGATGTTTTAGTAGGAAGGGCATAGTTTTTGATCAAAAACGAAGGGTAGGAGTCAAAATAGGATATGCTGATAATCAGTCAGTTATGAAAATTCGTGCTCAAAATCGTCATTTTTCGAGTTCAAAATTCAATTTTGTTTTTCGGAGCATTGAAAAGCCGGTCGTTCTTCTTTTGGAAGCTCGATTCTGAAAAGTGCCCGATTTTGGGTCGAAAACAGGGCTTAAAAAATTTTGTGCGCCTTGAAAAAAAATTCAGCACCTTGTAATTTTGGCTTTTGTTGGGTTTTGGGGTCGAAAAGGTGTGTTTGGAGTTGAATTTATGTGTCTTTTAGCCGCTTGGACCGTTCTATTTGTCCACTTGCGTTTTTAGAATTGGAAGTTGCCGTAGAATCGCGTTTTTGCAACCACGGCAAGGTCCGGTTCATTTTGAGGCGATTCTACGGCATCGGGTTTTAACATATCAAAATGTCAATTAGAATGATGATTTCTGGCTGTATACTGATATTTTTGTCAGCATATCAATGACTTTTACAGTTGTTTTCTTATTTTGTATATTTGATAAACGTTGCATCAAAAAACTTGTAGTTATTATTTACTATAAAAGATATTTCTGTACCTTTGTCTTTATGAAGATGATAATAGTTGTCATAATGCTTTGTAGATAAGCATAGGCAACAATTCAAACTCATAAGAACCAGTAAATGGATATACTATGGCAAATGTTAAGAATGGAGCATTTCGTGAAATAATTATAGATAGATGTCTTCAAAGTCGGCAGGGATATTCAACAATGGAAATCATGAGAGAATGTAATGCTGCTCTTGAACGCCGTTGTGAGCCTTTGGTAACAGCTCCTAATACGATTAGAAATGACATTTTGTCTATTGAAAATAGATGGAATATTGTAGTAGAGCCTCTTAAAGACGGGCGTAATATTAAGTATCGGTATAAAGACCCAAAATTCTCAATCTTTAATTGTTCCTTGAATGAAAACGAAATACTCCAATTGAATCAAGCTGTATCTCTGCTTAGAAGATTTGAGGGTATGCCTGGTTTTGGTTGGGTGGATGAGCTTAATGCTCATTTGCAATCAACAATTAATGCAGAACAAAAATGTGTTATTGGTTTTGATGAAAATAAGCAACTTAAAGGTATGGAGTTTTTTACTCCTCTTTTTGAAAGTATATCAAGAAAAGAAGTAATAAAAGTCATTTATCAGTCATATAATGAGGATGCTGCTAAGACTTATGTTGTACATCCTTATTATTTGAAAGAATATAATAGACGATGGTTTTTGTTCGCTCTAAATAAAGAGTATGATGATATTACAATATTTTCCCTTGACCGTATTCAGGAAGTTCGGAAGATCTCAGCCCCTTTTATCGAAAATGATAAAGTGGATTTTGAGCATTATTTTAATGAAATAATAGGAGTCAGTTCAAATAAACACGAAAAACTTACTCTTATAGTTCTTTTAGTTAGTGCGGAGCAACTTCCATATATACTTACTAAACCCCTTCATCATACACAGGAAGTTCGTGAGTACTTGCAAGATGGTAATGCTATTTTATCAATAATGGTAAAGCCTAATTTTGAGTTGATTCAGGAACTTTTGTCTTTTGGAGACCGTATTACGGTACTTGAACCAAAGGCTATTCGAGAAAGAATTAAGGTCCGGATTGAAAATAATTTGAAAAATTATCAATAGGTTCAGATAAATTGAATGCTTTGCATATAATTTTGCACTCAAAATCGATTGGTAATTTTTAATTTTGATTTGTATGATGAATGTTTCTTCTTCTGATTTAGTGACTTCACAAATGATTCCATTTCACACAACTCTTAAACGGGCAACGTGGGAAGAGGTCAAGGAAACCGAAAGTGGGTATGTTTTCACGGACGAGCATCTTGCTTCCAATTGGGATGATATAGATGTCTATCCAGAATCTCTTCCGAAAGGGGATGCTATAAAAGGTATGCGTATGCGAAAGATTACATCTCCCACCCTTTTGCTCAAATCGCATAGTTCCAAGATGGCGTTTATTTTGGCATCAGAAAGTTCGCCTGTTTATGTTTGTTCGTCTTCTAAACGTACTAAGACGGATGGTTACACAATGTTGTTTAGCATTATGCCGAATGTTTTTCCGGAGTACTTTTTTTATTTGTCTAAGTATAAAGACTGGACTGGGATTTCACATACTATAGACAGTATGGAAGCGTTTGGTTTAGAACCGGGATTTAATGAAGTTGGTCTTGACTTTTTTGATGGTTATCAGTATCACGTTAAGTGTGCAGAAAACGTATTTTTGAGAGGAAACTCTGAGAAGTATTCTATTCCATCACTTTCTGTGCAACGGCAACAAATAGATGATGCCAAGATAATGGAAAGATTCATTCTTGATAAGATGGCAGAGAAAGACCGTAAGTTCAAGCAGAAAGAATGGTTGAACGAAGCTCATATACGTAATAGCAAGCATCGGCTTAGCAATGATGTCATGCCTATCCGTATGGGAATTGAGCGTTTGGAAAAGTTCGTTGCAACTTCTGCTGTTGGGGTTAAGGCATCATCTGTAATTGGCAAAGCAACAGGACAGACTGTTGGTGAATTGCTGAGCTCCTTGATAACCTCAATTGGCAAAATTGAGGGAGATATACAGAGACTGACTGAGAGTGAAACTGTAGGGGAACGGATTGAAACTTTGGAAGTAGAGTCCTTTATTAGGGAGTATTGCAAAAAGGTTGCGTCTGAGTATAATCGTCATTTCACAATTGATGTTCAAGTTAAGGATGGAGATTTGAAAATAAAAATATCTCGTAAATCCTTTATCGAATTGTTTGAAAATGTAATCAGTAATGCCGTTAGGCATGGATTTACTGACGACAGTCGGAGTGATTATAAGATTCTTATAACGCTTTCTGAAACCAATGATGGATATTGCAGAATTGACATAGCTAATAATGGTAATCCTATTTCAGAAAGAGGACGTAAGGAATATTTCGTCCGAGGCAGTTTTGCCGGAGAAACTGGACATACTGGTATTGGAGGTGCATGTGTGTTTGATATATGCGAAAAAGCGAATGGTAGAGCTATAGAACCGTATGGTACAGATGATTTTCCGGTAGTCATCAGTGTGGAATTTCCAATTGTTTAATTTAAATATATTGAATTATGATAGAAGTGCTTTGGATAGACGATGAGTGTATGACCGACTCAGGAGAACTGACCAATCTTGGAACAGAAATTGTGAACATGGCAGGCGATGAAGGCATTAATATTACTCCAATGCTCACTTATAAAGAGGGTATAAATGCCATCAAGGCCAACCCCAAGAAATGGTGTGTGGTTATTCTTGATATTCATAATCAAAATGCTACATCAGGAAAGCCGTCAGATGATTTTGATGAGGCAAGAGAAGAGATTACGAGAATACAGCAACATAATAATCAAAAAGAACCTTACATTTTTGTTCTATCGGGCAATGACCAATATCATGGAGAAAATTCCATAATAAGGCAACTAAGTTATTGTCGTAGAAGTGTTTATAACAAGTGTGGCGAGGATTATAAACTGTTATTCGAGGATATACTCAAAATACAGAATGTATCTAAACTTTATACTTGCCAAGAGCAATACAAGGATGTATTGACTATAGCAAAAGACTTTTGTGGAGAAGAAACTTGGGAAAAATTATTGGCGGTGTTGTATAAGATTACAATAGAAGATGTCAAAAATGATCCTGCTTTATTCAATGATATGAGAAAAATTCTTGAGGATATTTCTGAAGGATTAAAGCGATTTGATTATTCTTGTTTTTTAGAAACAAAAGAAAAGGTAACATTGAATGATCTTTCTCGTTATGTTGGTAACGATCCAAGTGTACCTGAATATATACAACGTGCTTTTCACACATTAGACAGAGTTGTGCAGGATGGTTCTCACAGCAAAAAAACTGCTGAAGATAGATTTTGTGTCGATGACGATGTTTCCAAATTGAAAGCACCCTATTTACTTCGGAGCTGTGTGTTTGAGTTGTGCAATATTCTAATTTGGATGCGAAGTTTAGAATAATTGAGATAAAGATATGGGTACATTGTCAACAACCAAGGAACGGTATGAGGAACTAAAAAAATGTCCACTCTTGTTCCTACGTAAAAATGAGCGTACAGAACAACGGTATGTAGATAGAACTACTACAGAATCTGTGACCTATGTATATTGGGTACCAATGGATAAAACTTTTCATGGAGAAATTTCAGAATCCTTTTTTCCTAATGCGATTGGTGATTATATATTGGTGGTTGTACATTCTCAAGACACAAGTTTTGAAAACTCAAGCAATGGTGATAACATTTCATTTGAAGTAAGAGAGGCATCTGCAAGTGACCCTAGTTGTTGGAAGCATGTAATTGACAGTTTTATTCAACGTACTTGTAATGAAAAAGACTTGTATCCTTATCTTTACCTGATATGGTTTCTGAATCATTACGAGTGGAGTGCTAAACATTTATTTGATGCTATTCGTTGGTATTCTGTTTCATGTATACCGCTCATTGCAGAAGGAATAGGGAAAATTTCACAATGCTTGTCGGTGTTCAAACAAAAATCTGTGCAACAGGTATTAAAGAAAGTAAGTGTTGATTATACAGTCTATCAGCCTGACTTCATAGGAGAGGCAATTCACTGTATTAATCCTCGAAAGAGACTTTATGGCTTGGCAAACAATTTATTTGAACTGGTAGATGAGATATTGACAGATATTTCCCAGACGGGAATAGAAAGACGTCTCCCTGCAAATACGGAGAATAAGATAATCCGTCTATACAAATGGTTAAACGCTGATAATGAGGCAATAGATTACCAAGATTTGCCTAATTTTTATTGCTTAGTTGATACCGATAAACAACATCGCATCATACAGCGGTATTTTCATGATGTGCGATTGCAGAAAACAAATTTTGATGTGAATCTGCTGAAACAGTTTAAGGACAATTCTTACAGTCGTTTCTCTCGTTATCGCTACTGTATGAATACACCTCAGGAGAAGGTGGATCTTAGTAATTCACTTTTGGCGGATTGTCTGATTACGCTATATGAAACCCGTGGCTCTTCTTTTCAGTCATTTGACGGGATACTCGATTTTGCGATAACTCATTGTGATGTAAACCAACCATGGATTGATTTTAAATTGGATAGTTTTATTCCTCTATGTCAAGGAGGTGCCGTTTACAATGAATATTTTTTAGGGTTTATTGATTATGAAGTGTTTTTGAAGTTGGATGAAACGCAACAGACGGATGCTAACTTGTGGAATATTGTCAAAGGTAGGCTTGAGCGATATAGAAAACCTTATTATCAATGCTCTTTTGACTGTCAGGTGTTGGAAGAGCGAATGGCGGATATGTGCGGAAAGTATAATTGCGAAAATGCAAAAGCAATTGACCAATGGATTGTTCCTGTGGACAAGAAAAATCTCCTAAATCAATTTGTGCAAAAAAAGATAAGCAATGACACTGAAAATATAATAGAACTGAACATTGATGATATATCTATCCAAACGCTAAGAGATAATATTCAACATTTTGTGTGTCATCGGAACTGTGGCAATGGTTTGTTTGCGCTGAAATCCGGAGACTTGAAAACGGAAATAGGCTCTATTGTCGAAGAATGTTCTCGGCCCGTCTCCATGAGGATTTATCCTCAAAGTTATCCTGTGATAGGTGAATCATTCGACATATTAAGGGCAATAAAAGAACGAAGAAAGTTGGAAATGCGTTCCATAACAGATGAAGATATAGCAGAATGCCGTATCAAAGAGGCGGAAGAATTAAAATGTAGATGTATAAAATCGTTATCTATAGAATTGCAATCGGAATTATTGAATGGAGTTTTTTTCGAAGTGCCATACAATGAAAAAAAACTTGAAGAAATCAAGAGACTTTATTATGTAAAGGACGGGGATAAAAAGGATATAAAACCGAAGCAAAGCAAGTTCCTCACAAAGAGAGAATACTCTTATTTTTGTGCTCCAGAATTAGCAAAAGAGAGGGATAGGGCTACCAATCTTCCTTTTTTTGGGTGTCGTGGTAAAGAATGTTTTCAAAACAGCCTTCGTGGACAGAGATTGAGTGATGCTGTGTCGTGGAGGCAATACTCCTTGTTTCATTTGGTGGAAATTATAGGATACCCTAAGCTACATGACACAGAGGCAGGTCTTGAACCTGACGTTATAGTACGCTCATTTATAGCTATTGTGAATAAAGTGATGAGAAAATTTAGTCGATTGAGATGTCGGGCTTGTGGGCATCTACTTTCTACGTACAAGGCAGGTAAGTTTAATAAATTTAATTTTTATTCGTGCATCAATTCTACGTGTACCGAATTTATGCGTCCTATTTATCTGAATTATTGTTATTCATGCAGAAAAGGGCTTATCGACTCTCGCGACAGCAAACAATGCCCTAACGGTTGGTATATTTGCCCCACATGTAATGCTTGTTGCAATGATTCCCAATTTGAAAGAATTGCCCAAAGATATACAATTCAGCATAGTTTTATACCTGAGTATATTAAGTCAAAAATAAAATGCGGGCATAATGATAAAGGTATTTATTATTGTGACAAGTGTGGAACAAAGCTGGAAAGGTCTGATTTACATGAAAAAACGAAATTAAGATGCCCAACATGTAAGGTGGAAAAACATATAATCGTTCCCGGATAATAAGCAGTCCTTTAAATTTGAGAAATATGCATGCTTTTTACGTGATTATATACTGTGCTGTCAGAAAAATAATGATTCTTTCAAAATTTGAAGACAGAATATTATTTCTGCTTTGGATGTATTCTGTAAAGAACATGCAAAAGTATATAGAAAATCGATTTTCTCTGCACCGACACGGTAAAGAATCCGTTTTTCTTTAGAGGAAAGGTCATAAAAATAAAGCAATGCCGGACAACCAAATTCGTGTTTTGGTTGCCCGGCATTGCCGTTTGTATTGATAAATATGTATGCGGCAGGTCGGTTATTTCACCGGACTTGTCATACCTACTTCAATGCGGTTGCCGCTACAGAAGATGGTCTTTGCCATATTCTGGATGTCAGCAACTGTAATAGCATCGACAGTCTCATCAAAAGCTGTGACATTATCACGTCCATCGCGCACCTTTGTGATGAGCGACCCTAACCAATAGCCGTTGTTCTTCAGGGCCTCGGCATGGCTGCGGTGCATGTATTCCTTTATCTGCTGCAAGAACTCTTCTTTCGGACCGTTCTCTACAATGTTCTTCACTCCGTCGTAGATTATTTCCGTCATGCGCTCACGCTTCTCCGGTGCTGTCGGAAGAGTGATGACTACCTCTGCCATAGGTTTAGGGAAGTCTGTGACACCTGTGCTTACAGGTATGCCATAGGCACCGCCCTCGTCCTCACGCACTGTCTCTGTATACAACATGGTCATAGCCTGTTTCAGCATGTTGATGGCAAGGACATTCTTCAAGTTGATTTTGATTGGCGCATGGTAATAGAACATGACTCTTGCATTTGGAGTTTCCTGCTCTTTCTCGAATACGTTTTTCAACTCACCCTTTGCCATTACATTGTCTGTCGGCTTTGATTTCTCCTTGCTCTTCAGCACAGGGAGTGAGCCAAGATATTTTTCCAGTAAAGGTGCTACGCTGTCAGCGTTGATGTCGCCGACAAAGAAGAAGTCAAAGTCGTTTGCATCGGCAAAACGCTCTTTGTAGATTTCTATCACACGGTCATAGTTTATCTTGTCTACATCATCGGATGTGAATCTCTTGGCGCGTATGTTGTCGTTGTACACCACTTTGGCAACAGTATCGCTCAATGCCGTGTTAGGGTCAAGCTCTTGGTTAGCAAGAGATGCCTTTACACGAGACATTGTTGAGTTGAACGCGCTTTCGTCCTTACGGGGAGCTGTGAAACACAAGTAGGTAAGCTGGAGCATTGTCTCAAAATCCTTCTTCACACAGCTGCCTGACAGACTTTCTGTATATTCGTTGACAGACGGATTGACTGATGCCTGTATGCCGGCAAGCTTCTTGGAAAGTTCCACTTTGCTGAAATTGCCCCATCCGCCGATTCCTACCATGTCGGAGTTGGAAGAGTTGTAATATTCTGAGTTTGGATACTGTGAGGTTCCTCCCCAGCTTTGAGCTGCCATGATGATAGCGTTTGGTGTGTAGTCTGTCTGCTTGACATAAACCTTTATGCCGTTTGACAGGGTAATCACTTTGGAACCGAAATCACCGTCTGCGATTTTCTTTATTTTTCCGCCTTCAGGAATCTCGCCCAGCAGCGGTTCTGTGGATACTTCTTCCTTGTAAGGCTCTATCTCTTCTGTCTCGACTTCTTTAAGGATGCCAAGCAACTCTTCGTCTGACGGATAAATTATGCCTTCCTTGTCAGGACAGAACATTGCGACAACCATGTTGGAGTCGCACATCAGTTCTCCAAATGTCTGGTTGATGGCGTCTACAGGGATAGCGTCCGCAATCTGTGTCATGTTCTCGTATTCCCACTCAATACCCGGCATCGGTTCGTTGTCGAGGAAATGGCGCACGCACTCTGTCACATAATTGGTGTTGCGTACCTTGTCTTTCTGTGCGTAAACATGGTCAAGCTGTGCTTTCAGGTCTTGCTTGTAACGCTCGTACTCTGTCACGGTGAAACCATAGCGTAAAACGCGGAGCATTTCGCGGTAAAGTGCAGACAACGCTTCTTTATAGCCATTGTCTTTGCATACAGCCACTCCGTCAAGTGCGCCTTTTGTCTTTGATACCAGATAATTCTCATCGCTTACGTTTGCGCCGAGGAATGGAGGATTCTCCTGCTGAAGTATCTCTGAGAAACGGTCTGCGAACATACCGGCAATGGCACCCTGTACATATTTATAGATATAATATTGGGGGTTGGATTTCGCCATGTCAGGAAAAGCTTCATGCTTGTACATCAGGTAAATGAAAGTCTGCTCCTGCTCTTTGTCTTTCTGCACAGTCACAATAGGTTCTTTGTTGTCAGGAACAGGATAATATTCGCGTGTGGCAGGATTCTCCGGCATCTTGATGTCGGAGAATACAGTCTGAATCTTCTGCTCAATCTCGTCCACATTCACATCGCCCACAACAATTATAGCCTGCAAGTCCGGACGATACCATTTGCGATAATAGCTGCGCAAATCCTCATAGTCGAA
Source organism: Roseburia sp. (assembly GCA_023665185.1). Classification (GTDB taxonomy): domain Bacteria; phylum Bacteroidota; class Bacteroidia; order Bacteroidales; family Bacteroidaceae; genus RGIG8745. The sequence continues at coordinate 17,359 of JAMPEL010000017.1, read as the reverse complement.
GTTCATCACAATGTCCATCGTTCCGATAGGCATACGGTAGGCATAGCGGCTGTCCTTGTAAAGTTCAGGGAAAGCGTCCTCGTACATTCTGAGCATAGCACTGCGTCGCATACGCCATTCTTCGTTGATGACTCCGCGTTCCTTGTCTATTTCTTTGTCCTCAAGCAACAAATCGTGGCTCCAGTCGTGCAAAATAAGCAGGCAGGAGTCTATAGCCCCATCTCTTTGTACTGGTACATTGGTCACATTGTAGACAGTCTCGTCGAAATTAGTGTACGCGTTCAAGTTCTCTCCGAACTTCACACCGATGTTTTCCAGATATTTTTTCAGTTTGTCACCTGGAAAGTTTGTAGTTCCGTTGAAACACATATGCTCAAGGAAGTGTGCCAGTCCCTTCTGGTTGTCCTCCTCCTGCACAGAACCAACCTTCTGTGCGATATAGAAGTCTGCTCTTTCTTCCGGCCATTCATTATGGCGGATATAGTAAGTCAGTCCGTTAGGTAACTTGCCGACACGCACATTCGGGTCGAGCGGAAGCTGCGGCATAGTTTGTTCCTGTGCATGAATACTTATGGCTGTCGCTAAAAGTATGCCGGCAGCCATGAAAAGGTTCTTCAATCTCATTATTAGTTTTCAGTATTTAATTTTATCTGTTTATTTACTTTGTCAAGTGCATGTTTCTCATAATCCACCGTATAATGGAGTCCGCGGCTTTCCTTGCGTTCCAAAGCGTGGCGGGTGATGAGATAGCCCACATTAATCATGTTGCGCAGCTCGCAAATGTCTTTGGTTGCCTTTACGCGCTTGAACAAGTCTTCTGTCTCTTCATACAAGAGGTCCAGACGTTCCCATGCGCGTCTCAAACGCAAGTCGCTTCTGACAATGCCCACATACGTGCTCATTATCTGTCCTACTTCTTTTATATCCTGTGCGATAAGCACTTTTTCCTCATTGCTCATTGTTCCCTCATCATTCCACTCCGGAACGTGGTCATTGAAATCGTAGTTGTCTATGACATGCAGACTGTGTCTTGCTGCTGCGTCGGCATACACGACAGCCTCTATCAACGAGTTAGAGGCAAGGCGGTTGCCGCCGTGAAGTCCTGTACAGGAACATTCTCCGACCGCATACAGACGTCTGATGCTCGACTGTGCGTCAAGATCCACCTTGATTCCTCCGCACATATAGTGGGCGCAAGGTGCCACAGGAATGTAGTCTTTGGTAATATCAATGCCTATGCTCAGACATTTTGCGTATATATTCGGAAAATGGTGCTTTGTCTCTTCCGGGTCTTTGTGAGTGACATCAAGGCACACATGGTCCAGTGCATGTATTTTCATCTCGTTGTCAATGGCGCGTGCCACAATGTCTCTTGGTGCCAGACTCAGACGCTTGTCATATTTCTGCATGAATTCCTCACCGTTTGGCAGACGCAATATGCCGCCATATCCGCGCATGGCTTCTGTGATAAGGTATGCAGGGTGTGTCTCTCCCGGATGGAATAATGCCGTAGGGTGGAACTGCACGAACTCCATATCCTTTATCTTGCCTTTGGCACGATGCACCATTGCGATGCCGTCGCCGGTGGCGATGTTCGGGTTGGTGGTTGTTGCATAAACAGCTCCGGTTCCTCCTGTTGCCATCAAGGTTATCTTGGAAAGGTATGTGTCGATTTTCCCTGTTTCCGGATTAAGCACATACGCGCCGTAGCACTCGATGTCTGGTGTGCGGCGTGTTACTCTCACTCCAAGATGGTGCTGCGTGATTATTTCCACAGCAAAATGATTTTCAAGAATTTCTATGTCAGGATTGCTGCGTACAGCTTCCATCAGTCCGCGCTGAATTTCCGCGCCTGTATCATCGGCATGGTGCAATATGCGGAATTCGCAATGTCCGCCTTCACGGTGCAGGTCAAAGTCCCCATTCTCTTTTTTGTCAAAGTTTACACCCCAGTTGACAAGTTCCCGTATCTGTTCCGGCGCATTGCGTACAACCTGCTCCACAGCGTCGCGGTCGCTTATCCAGTCGCCGGCAACCATTGTGTCCTCGATATGCTTGTCGAAATTGTCGACAAGCATATTGGTGACAGATGCTATTCCGCCTTGTGCTTTGGCCGTGTTTGCCTCTTCAAGAGTTGTCTTACAAATAATTGCAATTTTCCCTTTTTTCGCTCTCGCAACTTTGAGAGCGTAACTCATTCCGGCAACACCTGAACCGATAATGAGAAAATCAAATTTCCGTGTCATATTTCTGTCGTGAATGCATCTAAGTTACGTGGTATCTCACAGGCAATACACATATAATATATTCTTATTGTGTGCAATACATTGCCAATGATGCATTATTCAGATGCAAAACTACTAAAAAACCTTCGCTTACAAATAATTTCTTGTGCTTAAAAAAGAAAAAAATCGTAACTTGCGCCCAAAATAATTGGTATGAACAGAGTTTTTCAGGCAAAAATAAATATCGGCAGCTATATTCTTCTATTTCTTCTGCTTCTTGTCGCCGTCTATTCTATGTGGAATGTCAATGGCATATTGCTGTGTGTGTCACTGCTTCTGCTTGTCATCATCATTGAGAGGATGATACACACGACATATACAGTCACCAGTGATGGGATGCTTGTTGTCAATAACGGACGTTTTTCGCGGCGGAAAGAAATTCTTCTGGGCGACATTCAAAGCATTGAGCGCATTAAGGGTATGCGTATATGCGGACGGTCTTTGTCGTCCAGTCTGCTGATTGTGTGCAAGAATGGAAAACTGGTGCAGGTCACTCCCGCCAATGAGGATGATTTTGTGAAATGCGTGCAAAAGAGGAGAAAATAAGACTTTTCCCCAATTTGTTTTGAATCTATGAGAACTTATATAACACTGTTTCTGTACTTTTTATTCACTTTGTCTGTGTGGTCTCAAAACTCTGCCGACGAGACAGACTACATTGAAGTTGCTGATGACACCATAGAATCTGATTCGGCAAATGTCTTGACTGACAGCCTATTTGCGGAAGACGCACAGCTTCCGTGGGAAGCGCGTATCCGTGAGAGACTCGGCATTCTTGCAGAAGAGGCTGATGAGGCTTATTATACAACCGGTATATGTGTGTACGACCTTACAGGCGACTCTCTCCTGTTTGAATACAATCAGCATAAAGCCATGCGTCCTGCATCCACACAGAAACTGCTTACTGCCATTGCCGCACTTTCGGTACTTGGTGCCGACCATCAATACCGTACAAGAGCTTATCACACCGGACACATTTCTTCCGACAGCACGTTGCATGGCGACATTTATGTGGTGGGAGATTTCGATCCTGCATATTCTTATTCCGACATGCGCGAGCTGGCTGATGCCATTGGGAGTCTTGGAATCCGCCACATCGAAGGCAGGGTGTATGGCGATGTCAGCATGAAAGACACACTGTATTTCGGCAATGGATGGTGCTGGGATGATGCCCCGTCAGAAGTGGAAGCCTATCTCTCCCCTCTTACGTTCAACAGAGGATGCGCCACGGTAGAAGTTGCTGGCGGAAAACCCGAGTTTTCCGTTCCGACAAGCTATCTGACTCTTATAGACAAAACAGGAAGAAGCGGACGCTTCAACGTGACCCGTAACTGGGTGCATGGAGGAAATACTTTCGTGGCATCCGGCAAACCCTCGCGCTACAGCCGGAAGACGCTCAGTGTATATCGTCCCGAATTGTATTTCCTCTGCACACTGACCGACCTCTTGCACGAAAAAGGTATTGAATTTGTGTCCTATGATGCTGATTCTGCGGAATATGCGCTTCGAGTGTTGCCGTCCTCTGCCGTGCCGTTCTATACTTGTACCCGTACCATTGAGCAGATTTTGCAGAGAATGATGAAGAAAAGCGACAATCTCTATGCCGAGTCCATGTTCTATCAGCTGGCATCCGTCAATTCCGGACGCTGGGCTTCGTGGAAAGACGGGGCGCGGCAAGTGACGAGCGTCATGCACAAGGCGGGAATATCCTCTACCTATACGGAGGTGGCAGACGGAAGCGGGGTCTCGCTTTATAATTACGTCAGTCCTGAAACAGAGGTTGCCATGCTCCGCTATGCTTTCCGCACCCCCTCAATCTACAATGCCTTGTTGCCCTCGCTCCCGGTGGCAGGCACGGACGGCACGCTGTCAGAGCGCATGACCCGAGGTTCTGCCCGTGGCAATGTGTTTGCCAAAACCGGCACGGTAAGCGGTGTGTCCTGTCTTGCAGGCTATTGTACGGCTGCCAATGGAAACATGCTTGCCTTTTCTATTATGAACAACGGGCTTATGAAAACTTCTACGGGTAGAAATTTCCAAGACCGTGTGTGTCAGGAGCTGACAAGGTAAACGTGCGGAGAGAACATGAATGTTTTTATAATAACGCTGCTATCTTGCGGATATTTGCAAGGCGGCTCATAAACGAGGTATCGGACTTGGCAACCTGCATGTTATACTCTGTCTGCAAGTCGAGCCAAATGTGAGCCGCTATGCCAAGTGCGGCCTCAAGAAGAAGAGCCAATTCGGTATTGACGGTGCGTTTGCCATTAATTACCTCGTTAAGCAATGATGGCGATACTCCTATTTGTTGAGCCAGTTTGGCTTGTGACATTTTTCTCTCCTCCAATTCATCACGGATAAGGGTGCCGGGATGTGTCGGCTCAAAGGGTGTGAGATTGTTGGCAATCATCATCGGGTCTGTGTTCGGAAGCGTAATCATATCAGTCGTAATGGTTTGAGAGTTCAACAATGTTGCAGATAGTCAGAATTGGTTGTTCAAAATTCTCATCAAGAGAAAACTCCACACGGTACTGATCATTGACTTTAATCGAGAACAATCCTTTTTTATCACCATGCAAAGCCTCGAAATGCAATGATTTGATGAGATATAATTCCTCTTTTGAAACAACTTTCTTCAAAAGGACAACCCTATCCTTATATCGCTTGACGATACTCGGTTGAAAACGATGCTTCTTGTCGGACGATTTGCCGTTTTCATACAATTCTTTGAGGTATGTCTTTTCAAAAGTGACTATCATACTACTGTATTAATGTTGCAAAGGTAGTAAATGTTTTCAATATTCACAAAATTGTGAAAGAACTAATCCAGTGTTTAATCATAGTTGTCAAAATGTTTTCTTAACCTCAACCTTTATTTCAGTGTCTTCCTCAACCTTGTCTGTTACAGACATATAGATGAAGTCGGAGAATACTGAGGCTAAGGTAATATGGGCATTTACCGTATATGAATATGCGTGAAGGGCTGTTTGCGACAGCTCGGCGGTCACATCATATATGCCGGATGATATTTCTGTTCTGCCTACAAGTAGTGAGGACTTCGAGAAATCAATGCCTTTGAGTGCCGCATTCTCATTTATTCCCGCTTCCGTAAAGACGGTTCTCAGCTTTGCTCCGTTCTGATTACCGCAAAATCGTCCTTTTGCAAGGTCGTCATTCCTGTCTCCTCGCCATCGGATGTTTTTACAAACTCGTAGTTTGTGCTGTGCAACCCTATCGGCAACTTTTTCTCCACATTTAAGGCTAACTTCGTTTGTGCGTCCAATTTTCCATATTTGTTGCATACCGCATACGGGGACGCAGCGTCTGTTTCTGCCGGTGCCATGTAACTGAAATCATAGAAATAGATGCCGTCGCGGAAACTCAAAGAATCGCTAATGACAAAACAAGCGGAGGTCGGCAGCATGACATTCCCTATGATATAGGAACAGTGCTCGAAATCGATGTAATCCGGACGCTCTTCTGTCAGTCTCAATAAGTCGGCCTGTGAATCCAACATGATAACCGTGTCGGAATTTGCTTCTGCAAGCAGTGATTTCAAGAACGATCTTTCTTCAGCTGTCATGTCTTTCCTGACAATAGAGTCGGGGCGGAGAGCAACAACTGTGTCTGTCTTTTCTGTGTCATCGACTTGCTGTCCGATGTCCTCGTCATCGTTGCAGGCTAACAAACCAAGCGGCAACAATACCGCTAAAAGGAATTTCTTCATAAATGCTATAATTTAAAGGTTTATAATTTATTGGTCGGGAAAAACACCCTGAAAAAGCGTTTTTCCAACGATTAGGCACAAATATATGACATTTTGTGGGAAGAGGAAAGAAATGTCCGGGTAATATGTCCGACAGACAGCTTTTCCCGTGGAAATATTCTGTGCATGAACCGATAAGGGCTATGTGCCACTTTATGATGGCATGCCGCACAAATATAAACCACAGAGTTCGGGGCATAATTGCCGGATTACATCAAAATCGTATAATCCGACAATTATGTCCCGAATTTCTTTTGCTGCTTGAAAATCAACGGTTTCGTCTTTTGCCTGCAAGACGTTGGCTGATTACTCGCCCTTCCTTCCGGAAGTGTATGTCCACTCTTTCACTGAGGTGATGCGCAGACTTACTTTCTCGCCTCTTCTCACAGCATCGGCAATCAGCGGGAAGAGCCGCAGGAATGTCTTCTTGGAGTTGAACAACTTGCCCGTGTCCGTGTTGTCGCCGACAAGGATACACCCGGTAGTGTGCCTCGGATAGTTGCCCCAATGGAACATCACACCCTGAAATTCGGGCACTCCTTTAAGATAGGGCATTAGGCGAAGAAACTTCTGCGACAGGGCGAGAGTGATGGAATAGATACCCTCCGGCACAGCCGTGCGCCCGGGTATTTTCTTCTCTACAGCCCAGTTTATGGCGCGAGGCTCGAATGTGTCGCAAAAGAACTTGTGGTCTACATAAAGACATCCCACAGTGTATGTGCTTCTGAAAGCCACACGCTTAACAACGAGTTCCATAGCCATCCTCCTTCATTTTAGGTACATAAAAGAATCCGTTCTCCTCATACTCGAAGTCGGGCGATTCCTCTATCGTAAGCCAGAACCTGCGGTCGCCATACAGATATGCCTCCTTAATGATGTTGGTGAGGCGCGCGAATACCATTGTGCTGCCTACAAGCAGATGGTTGTCGCCGGTGTATATCTCGCCGACAAGGATGTTGCCGCGTGCCTCCCTGCAACTCTCGCCCGGGCGCACAACCGCCTCCTTGAACTTGTCTGCCTTTATCAGCACAGGGCAGAACGATGAGAACTCGTTGGATGTAATCCTTAGTTTGTACTTTCCGGGAGCGACACAGCAGTTGTGCAGGTTGCCGTGCTTGGGCGATTCCATAGTCTCGCAAAAAGGGATGCCGTGGATGAACATTTTTCCGTTTGTTGAAAAGGCGTCTCCATACATTCTTACCACTTTAATTTCCATAATCTTTCTTTTTTTATAGTGCAACAATACGTCAGTCGTTTGTCGTTCTGACGCAGCAAAACTATGATGGAAAGAAATGGAAAATAAGTAAAGAAAAAGAAAGACATCTGGAAACTACATTTTGTTCTTTCCCGTTGATTGCCAATAAGATATATGATATGGAAAGTTGAACTTTCCATAAAACGTGAAGTTTCTCAACTTGCGCAATACAAGAAATCCTCAATCCGTGTCTTTCGGATTGAGGATTTCCCTATTGCCCCTGCTCTTCCAAGATGCTCTCGATGATTGTCTGGCATTCATTATAGCAGTTTATGGTCTCCTTGCTCTCGCGCCTTACCTTGTCGCTCAACATCTCCATGTCGGATGTGATGTAGTTTTTGATGGAATGGTTCTTGTCCCCGTGCTCAAGCAAGCACACAAAGTCCACACGGGAGCCTTGATAATATCCCCGTGTCCAGAGAAAACTGATGATATGGCATACAAACTTCTTGCTGAATCCTGCGGCCTTGCTCTTCTCCCGCGATTTCGGTTTGAGAGCCTCGCACATACGCTCGTTCTTGAACATCGTTTCCCATATCTCATGGATGCGGCCTGCGTAGCGCGGCACTTCCAGCTCCGACAGTTGGCTCACATAGTCCAGCGTCAGCCTTACGGCCTGCTCATTCGGCACACCGCCAGCATGGGTTATTTGCTCCATGTGCGCGCTCTTGCCTTCGTTTTTCTGTACCGTATGGCTTATGTCCTGATCTATGTATCTCACCATGAACTCATATCCGAAGAAACTGTTTATCTGCTCGTCTGTCAGTTCGCTGCGGTTGAAGAATATGTACTTGCTGACAGCGTCCTCGTTAAACGTGCCGTCCGGTTTGAAAAAACACTTGTAAGCCAGCTTGTCCAAGCCGTTGTCGTCTTCTATATGAGGGGCGCATATCGTATTCTTCTTTTTGTCCATAAATCCCGACTGGCACAGCCTGTTCCAGTACTCCTGCTTTGTCTTTCCCGCAAACGCTACAAGCTCGCATTCCGGCACCGATACTTTTTTGTCCAGATATGTGTCCACATCGTTCTTTCTCATATTCCTCATATACATCAGGCTCGCTGTATTGAAGAATTTCAGAATCTTGTCGGCAGACGGTCGGCGGAGGATTTTGGAGATGAGTTTGATACAGCTGCATATCTTATTTATATAATAGACGATGAGATACAGATAGTCGTTGATGTCGGTGATGGTAGAGTCGATATTGCGGAGCTGTCCCAACACATCGTTCTTGAATCGTTTCGACACTTCCATGTCCATCTCGTCATCCTTGTCGAACACGTAATCGCCCGATGCGGTGTTAAGCTCGTTGACCGACACTTCGTCTTCTGCCGACTCTGCCGTCTGTGCCGACAGATTGAAACTGTTGGATACGACAATCGAGGAAATTTCACCGCATATACCCATGAAAAAAGAATACCATTTGTCCCATCCCTCCTTGCAAAAATGGCGGCTATATGGGAGTGACTCGCTCCACTTGTCACACAATATGCTCATGTATTTGTAGGTCTGTACTACGTAGAACAGCATGGAATGAAGAAAATGACCGCATACGATGCCCGATGTCGAGTTCTTTTCCAATATTAGGTTATACAACTTGATTGTTTCAAACAGACGTAATGTTTGTGACTCTTGTTCCATAAGCCAATCCTCCTAATTTTTTTACATAATCTTTTCAGAATTAATGTGTTTGTGAGTAAATAAAGATGCTTTCCCGAATATTAGCTACCGGATTACAAAGGTAATTCTTTTATAAACACTTACAAACTTTTGTTCATTTATTTTATACAAACGCTTCCTTTTTCTTTTTTTTCTGATTTCTCCGGCTTTTCGGGCGGAGATGGCAATCGTGCGGCGCGCATAGTGGCTTTGCTTGAAGAATTTGCCTCGTTCCTGAGTCTGTTGTGTCTCTTGCCGTAACCTTATAAATGGAAATGCCGCAAGTCTTGCTCATTGCGCCGCAAGGCTGTATGCGGGCAAATGCTGCTGACATTATGTCACTTGGCGGAGAGCCTCTTTTTTTAACATTTTCCGCAGTTTCTCGCTCTGATTAATACTTGATTTTAGTCAAATTTATTCATAAATAACTGATAATCAGTTGAATATATTTTCAGTAAAAACTATGCGGTTTTAGTCCAAAAACGCATGGTTTGAGTCAAAATAGGAGATGCTGATAATCAGCGAGTTATGAAATTTTTGTCTTAAAATTGTCTTTTTCCGGGTTCAAATTCCATTTTTGTTTTTCGGAGCATAGAAAAGGGGACTGCGATTCTTATGAGGGAATGATTTTGGAAAATGCCCGATTTTGGGTCGAAAAACGGGCTTTGAAAATTTTGTGCGCCTTGAAAATAAATTTCGTGTACCTTGCGAAAAAAATCAGTGTGCCTTGTAAATAAATTTTCAGCACCTTGTAATTTTGGACTTTTGTGGGCTTTTGGATGGGGAAGGCATGTTTGGGACGGAATTTTTATATCTTTTGGTTGTATGGATTGTTCTATTTGTCTGCTTGAATTTTGAGGGTTAGAAGTCGCCGTAGAATCGCGTTTTTGCAACCGAGGCAAGGTTCGGTTCATTTTGAGGCGATTCTACGGAGTCGGGATTTAACATATCAAATTGTCGTAAAATATGATGTTTTACCACTATTTTGACTGTATTATATTATTATATCTGACAGACTCCTCCGTCGCTACGCGCCACCTCCCCTAACTTAGGGGAGGAACCAGGTTGCCGTGCTTGCAGAGAAGCTAACTGCTTGATTAACAATGTATATAGCTCCTCACCTAAATTAGGGGAGGTGGCGCGTAGCGACGGAGGAGTCTGTATAAAATGTTGAGAAGCCTGTCAGAATATCCCCAAAAACATACTTGCAAAAAGTCAATACGTCTGTCCGAATACAAAAAAATACCTCCAAAAACTCCAGACATCTATATAATACATATCAAAAAAACATCCGTCAAGAGCATATTTGCAAAAAACAAGTAGCCTGTCAAATCCATCAGCTGAACATTACCTGTATCAAAGCCGCAAACTTCTGAATGGCGCACAAAATTCTATGACTCGCAGTGTGCGGGACTCAACTTCCTGCAACCGTCTTTTCCTGCTTGAAAGGCGGCAGGGGCAACTCTTTCCAAGCAACCAATATTGTGGCTCGCGCTTTTTGTAAGTGAAATGATGGTTTTGATGCTAAATTTAACATGCAAACACTAACTTTTGCGACTTTAAGTCATGAAATTAATAAAAATTCACCAGAAAATTTTGTGTGGTACTTTTGTTTGTGTATTTTTGTACACGATTTACAAAACGTCAATTAAATAAGGCGAAATAAAACATGCTGAAAGTGAATGTTTGATTTTATTCCCTCTAAACCGGGGTGTTTTAGAAGAATCAGAACTTTATGCTTTAGGCAGACGACAAAACGACTTGCGGGATTTTAATTAACTATTTAATAAATTATTGAGAGAATGAGAAAAAGAGTATGTTTGTTCTTTGTCAGTTTGATGCTGACTCTAAGTGCGGCTCTTGCCCAAAGAACAGTGACAGGAGTTGTCATCAACAGTGACACAGGTGAGCCGGTTATCGGAGCATCAGTACTTGTAAAAGGAACTACCATTGGAAATGCCACAGACATAGACGGACATTTCACCATTGCCGGAGTGCCGGACAATGCGCAGACAATGAAGGTGTCCTACATAGGAATGAAAGACACGGAAGTGGCAATCAAGTCCCAGATGAAGATTTATCTGTCGCCTGCCACAAAATATATAGATGATGTGATGGTGGTGGCATACGGCACACAGAAGAAGTCGTCCTTCACCGGCTCGGCAGCGGAGATAAAAGCTGAGGCTATTGAAGACCACGTGGTGTCGAACGTGACCAGCGCGCTTGCCGGACAGATGGCAGGTGTGCAGATGACCAGTTCAAACGGTGACCCGGGCGACAACTCGCCAAGCATCCGTATCCGTGGTATCGGTTCCATGTCGGCGTCCAACTCCCCGCTTTATGTGGTCGATGGAATGCCTTTCAGCGGAAGCATCTCTTCCATCAACCCGCAGGACATTGAGTCGCTCAACGTGCTGAAAGACGCAGCGGCAAGTGCCATATACGGTGCCCGTGGAGCAAACGGTGTCGTTTTGATTACTACCAAGAAAGGACGTGCCCAGGATGCGGAGGTGAAATTCGATGCGCGTTGGGGCTCCAACTCCCGTCTGGTGCCTCAGTATGATGTCATCACCGATCCGGGACAGTATATTGAGAACCATTATAAGGCACTGTACAACTCTCAGTACTACGCAGGAAAGTCCTCGGCGGAGAGCTATGCCTATGCAGATGCCAATCTCTACAACAAGAACAACGGCGGTCTTGGCTACCAGATATACACAGTCCCTGCGGGCGAGAAACTGATAGGCTCCAACTTCAAGCTCAACCCGAATGCAACGCTCGGCTATTCCGACGGACAGTATTATTACACTCCCGATGACTGGTATGACGAGACGTTCCACAGCTCGTTCCGTCAGGAGTACAATGTGTCTTTGAGCGGAGTCGGCGACCGCATCAACTACTATGCGAGTGTGGGCTATCTGAAAGACGGAGGTATTGTCAACAACTCTGAGATGCAGCGATATACAGGACGTGTCAATGTGGATTACAAGGCAAAGAAATGGCTTACTGTAAACACATCCCTGAATTATACCCATACGGATACGGAGACACCGTCATACGACAACACTGTACAGATGAGCAGTGGAAACATCTTCTATATATGTAACACCATCGCTCCTATCTATCCGCTTTATGTGCGCAATGCCGACGGCAGCATCATGACAGACAATGGACGTACCATTTATGATGCAAACCAGACAAACTTTTCCCGTCCTAATGTGGTGGGCAACGCTGTCCGCGACAATGAGTACAACTCTACACAGAGCTTCCGTGACGCTTTCTCCGGCAAATGGTCTGCCAAGCTCACTCCGGTGAAAGGTCTGACACTTATGGCAAATATCGGTGCCGATGTCAATAATGTCCGCACCAACGCGCTCTACAGCCCTTTCGGCTCATCCAGCACTACTGATGGCGGTGTGTATGTGCTTTCTACCAGAAGCATGGGCATCACCAACCAGTATCTCGGACAGTATCAGACAGAGTTCGACAATGTACACCATCTCGACATCACTGCCGGTTATGAGCAGTACAAATACAAGTACCAGTATTTCTACGGTTACAACGACCATCTCTACTCTCCGTTCATCGGCGAGCTTGGCAACGCGGTGGGCAACGATTCCAAGACGCTGAACTCTTATACGGAGAACTATATGGTGGAAGGCTATCTTGCCCGCGTACAGTACGACTATGACGAGAAGTATTTCATCAGCGGGTCTTTCCGCCGTGACGCATCCTCACGCTTCGCGCCGGGACACCGTTGGGGTAATTTCGGCAGTGTGGGCGCGGCATGGCAGCTCAACAAGGAGAGGTTCTTGGAAGACGTCAGCTGGATTGATTTGCTCAAGTTCAAAATCAGCTACGGTGTGCAGGGTAACGACAGCTTCCTTTCAAGCGGTTATGCCGATTACTATCCGTATGCGGACAGATATGAGACAAGCTACAACTCCGATACAGGCGAGTATTCAATCGTGCTTGTGCAGAAAGGAAATGACGAGCTGACATGGGAGACAAGCCATTCGTTCAACACCGGTTTCGACTTCACGCTGTTCAATCACCGCCTCTACGGTAGCATCGAGTATTTCAGCCGCAAGACAACCGACTTGCTCTACAACAAGCCTACTCCGCTTTCGTCAGGAATCGTGACAGGCTCATACCCTGTAAATGTGGGCGCAATTGTCAATAAGGGTGTGGAACTCACGCTCAACGGAGTGCTTGTAAGGACTAACGACATACAGTGGGACTTGAACTTGAACCTTACCCACTACAGCAACAAAATCACTGAGCTTGACCCGTCGGTAGCAGAGAACGGTATCAAAGGCTCTTATTACATCTATGAGGTGGGCGGCTCGCTCTACAACGCATATGCTTACAAATATGCCGGCGTAGACTCTGAGGGAAAGGCTCTCTACTATTACGATACAGAGGTGCAGGATCCGGACGACCCGACAAAGACAATTGTAAAGACTGACAAGACAAGCGACTTTGCAAAAGCCACTCAGTATGACCTCGGCTCTACACTCCCGAAGGTGTACGGCGGTTTCGGAACAACCCTGAAAATCCACGATTTCGACCTTTCGGCACAGTTCTCTTACCAGCTCGGCGGCAAGATATACGACGGTATGTACCAGACATTCATGCACAACGGAGGTTCCGCAGGTGTAGGACAGAACTGGCATAAGGACATTCTGAATGCATGGACACCGGAGAACACCAATACTGATGTGCCTCGTCTCAATCCTTCTGACAACATCGGAGGTCAGGCTGCCATAGACCGTTTCTATACAAGCTCCGACTATCTTTGCCTGAACAACCTGACAGTGGGCTACACATTCCCTAAACGCTGGCTTGTGCCTGCGGGTATCTCCGGTCTGCGCATCTACGTGGCAGGCGAGAACCTCGCGCTTCTCACAGCCCGCAAAGGACTCGACCCTCGATTCTCTATGGGAACAGGAAGCATGATTTACGGCTCAGGCTCAAGCTCTAACTATTATTCGGCAATGCGTACAATCACAGCCGGCTTAACTCTTACATTCTAAATCATTACAAAAAGACAGATATGAAACAATATAGATTCCCGTTATTTTTGGCAACAGGCTTACTTGCCCTCTCTGCCTGCGACGACATTAACGAGCAAGACCCATTGAGCGGACAGCTTACCGCCTCACAGGTGCAGACAACAAACGGTGCTATGCCAAGCCGTACACAGTCTACTTTCTCCGGCATGTTCACCATGATGGGAAAGCCGTGCTACACTTTCGGAACAAATTCAGGACGTGCCGATGACTTCGGATTTGTCATGATGGCAATCTCACAAGACCTTGAAGGCCCGGACGCTTGCATCGCGAACAGCGGCTACAACTGGTTCAGCGCGTGTGGGGAGTATACTACCCGCGACCCGTCGTATGCCAATCCTTATCTTCGCTATGCGATGCCTTACAACCAGATAAAGGTGGCAAACGACATAATCTCGTCATTTGCCGCTGACACGGAGGACGAGAGTGCGATTAATCAGATAGCTCAGGCTAAGGCCATGCGCGCTTTCGACTATATGGCGATAGCTCCTTACTATCAGTTCCGCTATGAAATTGCCAAAGACCAGCCGTGCGTGCCATTGGTGACAGAGAGCACGGCAGACCCTGCCGACAACCCACGCGCTACGGTGGAGGAGATATATAAGCTGATTATCAGTGACCTCGACTATGCCATAGAGCATCTCGAAGGCTTCAAGCGTCCGAACAAGGCGCAAATCGACATCAATGTGGCATACGGACTGCGTGCGCGCGCCTATCTCAATATGGGCAAGTATGCGGAGGCTGCCGCTGACGCTGCAAAGGCTGTCGAGGGCTATACGCCTGCAAGTCTTAGTGAATTGTCGGCTCCTTCGTTCTATGACATCAACGACCATAACTGGATATGGGGTATCAACATCGACGCCTCTATGGTGGCGGAGTGGAGCTATCCTACTTCCGCCTCATGGATTGGCTCGTTCTCTGCCAGCAGCTACTCCGCAGGTGTGCAGTGCTATGCCTTCATCAACAACTTGCTGTACAACAAAATCTCGTCCACAGACGTGCGCAAGGGATGGTGGGTTGATGAGAACCTCCATTCGCCGCTTCTTGCCAATGTCACTTGGAACGGAGTGTCGGGCGATGCGGTGGCGCCATTGGAGATTGACGATGTGAAGATGGCCTTCCTGCCTTATACCAACGTGAAATTCGGAATGAAGTCGGGCATAGGCTCTGAAATCAATAACAACGACTGGCCGCTGATGCGTGTGGAGGAGATGCTTCTCGTCGAAATAGAGGGTCTTGCCAAGAGCGGTCAGGAGGCTCAGGCGCGTACCAAGTTGGAGACATTCGTGAAGACTTACCGCGACCCTTCATACCGTATTCCTACAACCCGCACACTGGCAGACGAGATTTGGTTCCAGCGCAGAGTGGAGCTGTGGGGCGAGGGCTTTGCCATGAGCGATGTGATGCGTCTCGGCAAACCGATGGTACGGTTCCACGACAACAAGAGCAATTATCCGGAGGCTTTCCGGTTCAATATCCAGCCGACCGACGAATGGCTGTTGCTGCGTTTCCCTCAGAGCGAGATGAACGCGAACAGCAGCATCGTGAACAATACGAATGGCACACAGCCTGAGCAGGATCAGAATGCTGCTCTGCGTGATGGTGTGACAGACTGAGAATTTCTATGACTTTTTTCTCTAATAAGAACATAAAACATAACATATAGCAATATGAAACTGAATAAAATTTTCTTGCTCATCGGTATGGCTCTTGCCGGAACTCTGGCTTCCTGCGATGACGATGATGACTATACAGCCGGACCTCAAGCTACGGGGCAGGGGGTGTCATTCGGCACTGTAAGCTGTGACGCGGACGAGACTTATTTGCCTACAGACGAGACTGTTCTGAAAATTGCCGTGTATCGCAAGGACACTAAAGCGGCTGCGGACATTCCGGTCATTGTGAACCTTAACGACTCAATAGAGGGCAGTGCTGTTTTCGACATCCCAGGGACTGTGCATTTCAATGCCGGTGAGGAAACAGCTGAGCTGGCTGTGCGCTTCCCGGATGCCACTCTCGGAACGAGCTATACTTTCGAGATTGAGATTCCGGAGGAATACAAGAATGTGTATGCCACCAACTTGCTCCGCCGTCATATCATGCGCGACTATGAGTGGATTAGCTATGAGGGCATCCTCACTACCGATTTTGACGGAATCGATTCTGATGTGATTATACAAAAAGCCAACGGATTCCCTATCTGGAGGGTGGTAGATCCGTTTGCTGATTACTGGGATGCTTACTATGGCGAGGATACGGAGATAGATTATTCTGTCGTGGCGCAATATATCAACTTCACAATTGACGAGGATGGAAGCGTGAAGTTTGATACATTCCTGAATGACGCTTACGATGAGGAGAGTTTTATCTACGCATTCTGGCCGCTCGACTTGAATGCCGGACTTACGGAAGAGGCGGCCATGAGCCGTTTGGTGGACAGCCAGACTGTGGAACTGTATCCTTATTACTATGTGCCCGGACTGGGCGGATGGGGTACATACAATGTCACCATCTACCTGCATGAGGACGAAGGCTCGTTTGCAGAAGAATAGAAAAAGCTCATAAAAACAATTGAGGAGCCGTGCCGCATTCTTGTCAAAGAGTGGGGCATGGCTCTTTTTTTTGTGGAGGCGACTGGCGGATGTTTTTACTTTTTGTAAGTGTGTTTTTTTTGTGCGTTCAGACAGACTCCTTGACTTTTTGTAAGTGTGTTTTTGGGGATATTCTGACAGGCTTCTCAACATTTTATACAGACTCCTCCGTCACTTCGTGACACCTCCCCTAACTTAGGGGGAGGAGCTATATACCTTGTTAGTCAGATAGTTAGTTTCTCTGTAAGCACGGTAACCTGGTTCCTCCCCTAAGTTAGGGGAGGTGTCACGAAGTGACGGAGGAGTCTGTCAAGCACAATAACATGATACTATCAAAATATAGGCAAAACATTATATTTTATGACAATTTGATATGTTAAATCCCACCTCCGTAGAATCGCCTCAAAATGAACCGCGACTTGCCTCGCTCTCAAAAACGCGATTCTACGGCGACTTCTAACCCTCAAAATCCAAGCGGACAAACAGAACAATCCGCCCGACTAAAAGATATAAAAACTCAGCCCCAAACATGCCTTTTTCACCCAAAAGCCCACAAAAGTCCAAAATTACAAGGTGCTGAAAATTTATTTACAAGGCACACTGATTTTTTTCGCAAGGTGAACGAATTTTATTTTCAAGGCGCACAAAATTTTCAAAGCCCGTTTTTCGGCCCAAAATCGGGCATTTTCTCAAATTATTTCCTCGAAAAATAAAAACCGCCTTTTCAATGCCC